>JACQTL010000083.1 GCA_016210805.1 Actinomycetota bacterium
AGCGTGGGGTCGGGCCCGTGGTGGTCGCTGCCCACGGTGACCAGGAAGCGGTCGCGCACCGAATACGGCTCGAGCAGCCGCACGGCGTTCCGGAGGGCGCCCTCGAGCTCCTCGGGCCGCTGCTTGGCCCGGAGGTCCATCCCCAGCGAGTACCCGAAGGCCAGGTACTCGGTGACCACGCCGCTCCCGTCGGGCGACTCCCACAGGAACGCGGTCCTGTCGATCTCCCGGGGGACGCCGCGCCACACCACGGCCCGGTCGATGCCGGCCCGGAGCAGGATCTGGGGCATCTGCCCCACGTGGCCGAACTGGTCGGGGAGGTAGCCGGGCGGGGAGAGGTCGGGATCGGCGGCCAGGTCCCGGGCCCGGGCCAGCCCGCGCTCCAGGTTGCGCACGAGCGATTCGCCCGAGACCAGGAACTCGTCCTGCTGCGTGAACCACGGGCCCACCGAGATGCGGCCCCCCCGCGCGAGCCGGCGGATGTCCTCCTCGCGCTCGGGGCGGACGGCCAGGTAGTCGTCGATCATCGCCGTCTGCCCGTCGAGGTGGAAGTGGGGCAGCGCGCCCCCGCCCTCCCGCGACAGCAGCTCGATCAGCTCATCCATCATCGCCACGAGCCGCTCCAGGAACACGTCGAACGGCGCGTACCACTCCCGGTCCCAGTGCGTGTGCGGCACCAGCACGATCCCCGTCCCCACGCACGCCAGTCTTCCACTTTCCCGCACGCGCGAGGCCCCGACCCGACACGCACCTTCGGAAGGGTCGCCTGGGTGCGACGCGAGGGGGCTCCTACGCTGCGATGTTCTCGCCGCGGCTCCGCGCTGCCGCGCTCCGCCGCGTCTGCGCCTGCATCTCCGCCGGACCCCCTCGCGCCGCAACCCGGGTCGGACCCCGGCGGCACAGTCCGTGCCCGCCCGGCACCGCCCGTGCGTGGCGAACGCACGGGCTCGGTCTCCCGTCCGACGCTCGGACGGTGCCGGCGCGCCGGCGCTGGCGGGCGGGAGGGTCCCGTGGAGCAAGTTGAACGGACCGCCATCTCTTCGCTCTCCCGACGCCTCCTCAACTTGCGGGAACGGGTCGGGGCCCGTCCGCCATGAAGCCGGAGCGCGCCATAGGAGCGTGACGAGGGGGCGATGGCGCCAAGGAGCGGTGAGCGCAGGGGTGCTGGAAACGGGGGGTGGGGCGGGGGAGACTCCGCGCGATGAGCGAGCGGCGCTGGCTCCCGCCGATGGGGTACTACGCCCGGATCACGGTGACCGTCGTCGCGGTGCTCGTGGTGCTGTCCGCGGCCTGGGCGGTGCGGAACGTGCTGCTGCTGGTGCTGATCGCGGCGGTGCTGGCGGTCGGCCTCGACCCGGCGGTCCGCCGCCTCCAGCGGCTCAAGCTCTCCAGGGGCTGGGCGGTCACCGCGATCTTCCTGGCCGCGCTGGCCTTCATGGGCCTGTTCGCCGGCCTGGTCGTCCCTCCGCTGGTCCGGGAGATCCAGAACCTGGCGGAGGACATCCCCGGCTACGTCGAGCGCCTCCGGTCGGGCGGCGGGTGGCTGGGTGACCTGGTCCGGCGCTACGACCTGGCCGACAAGCTCCAGGAGCTGGTGGCGGATCTTCCCGAGAAGATCGGCTCGTCGTTCGGTGCCATCTTCGGGATCACCCGGAGCGTGGCCAGCCTCATCTTCAACACCCTCACCGTGGCCATACTCACGGTGTACTTCCTGCTCTCGCTCCCGTCGTTCCGACGCACGGCCGACGACCTGATCATCCACGACGAGCGGGAGCGCACCCTGGACGAGGCCCTCGAGCGGATCGGAGGCTACGTCTCCGGGAACATCATCGTCTCGGTGATCGCCGGGGTGACGTCGTTCGTCTTCCTCACGATCCTCGGGGTGCCTTTCGCCGCGGCCCTGGCGATGTGGGTGGCCATCACCGACCTCATCCCCACGGTCGGCGCGATCCTCGGTGCGGCCGTCGCCGTGATCGTGGCGGCCTTCTCGTCGACCTTCGACGCGGTGGTGACCGCGATCTACTACACGGCCTACCAGCAGATCGAGAACTACCTGATCGTCCCCCGCGTGATGAAGCGGGCCGTGGACCTGTCGCCGGCGGTGGTCATCGTGAGCGTGCTGATCGGCGGGAGCCTGGCCGGGTTCGCCGGGGCCCTGCTCGCCCTCCCCCTGGCCGCTGCGATCAAGGTCGTGATCCGGGACTTCTGGCTGCGTCCCCGGCTGGAGGCTGCCGGCGCCGTCGGCGAGCCGGCCACCGAGCCCTCCGCCTGACCGACGCCCGACCTCGGCCGGCCTCCGATCGACCGCCGATCGCCCCGCATCCGGAGTTGTCACTCTTTCTCGGGCCGAGGTCTTTACAGGCTCCGCGGACCGCCGGTATCGTCCGCCCCGTCGATCGGCGGGTACGAGGGCCGCAAGGTCAGCGGATCGGCAGATCGACAAGGGAGGCTGGCCTTCGGGCCGGCCTCCCAGCATTCCGGCCTCCGGCCATCCCCGCCGCCCCCCCGGGTACGATCGACGCATGCCGAAGGTGCCCGAGGGAAGGACCGGCAGGCCCACCCCCGGCAGGCTCAAGCCGGAGCGGCCCCGCGACCGGCTGGGCCGGCCCATGGCCTGGGACGCCGAGGGCGAGCTCCACCTCGAGGACTACGACTCCCTGTCCCTCGAGGAGAACCACCGGCTGGGGGTCGAGCACCTCTCGGCAGGGCGGTTCTTCCCGGCCCACGAGGCCTGGGAGACGGCATGGAAGCAGGCCCGGGACACCGACGAGGCGGAGTTCTTCAAGGGGCTCTCCCAGCTCGGCGCCGGCTACGTCCACCTGAAGCGGGGCAACGCCCACGGGGCCCAGGCCCTCCTCCGGCGGGGCGCTGGCCGGGTCGGCCGGTACCCCTCCCCGCACCGGGGGATCGACACCGAGGCCCTCCGGGCCCGGGCCGAGGCCGACGCCCTGGCGGTGGAGCGAGGCACACTCGTCCCCGGCGAGGGCGCCCCACTGGCCCCCTTCGAGCTCTGACCGGCCTCCCCCGCCCATCCGGAGCGGGTGCCCGTTTGACCGTTCGCCGGGCCCGTGCTTGATTCCGGCCCACCGACCCCGGGAGGAACCCGTGATGGACACCGACCGGATCCTGGCCGAGCGGGCCGAGATAGACGCATCCGTGGAGGGCCTGAACCTCGGGCACGTCCTCCGCCGGAACGCGGAGCACTGGGGTGACCGACCGGCCGTCTCCTGGAAGGACGGCGTCTGGCGAACCCTCACCTGGCGGGGCTACCGGGACCGGGTGGCCGAGGCGGCCATGGGCCTGGCCTCGCTGGGGGTGGGGCCCGGCGACTTCGTCGGGATCATGGCCCGCAACAGGGCCGAGCACCTGATCGCCGACCTCGGCGCCGTGCACGCCGGGGCCACGGCCGTCTCGCTCTACAACACCCTCGCCCCCGAGCAGATCCAGTACATCGCCGCGCACTGCTCCGCGAAGGTGGCCGTGGTCGAGAACCGCGAGCTCATGGAGCGATGGGAGAAGGTCCGGGCCGAGCTGCCCGCTCTCGAGCACGTCGTCCTGATCGATGACGCCGAGGGGTTCGCCGGCTACGAGTGGGTGCTGTCCTGGGAGGACCTCATGGC
>JACQTL010000068.1 GCA_016210805.1 Actinomycetota bacterium
CTCCAGGTGCCCCCCCTTGACCAGCACCGCGTCCGCCCCGAGGCCCAGGATGGCCCGGGCCGCGGCCTCCATCTCTTCGCGGTCGCGGACGGGGAACCCGGCCAGGCCGGCCGCCTCGGGGAGGTTGGGGGTCACCAGGGCGGCCAGGGGGAGCATGCGGGACCGCAGGGCCCCCACCGCGTCCTCCCGGAGCAGGGAGTGGCCGTGCTTGGAGACGAACACGGGATCCACCACCAGGTTCCGGATCCCGGTGTCCGCCACCGCGTCGGCCACGGCCTCCACGATGGCCGCCGATGCGAGCATCCCGGTCTTGGCGGCGTCCACCCCGATGTCGGTGGCCACCGCCCTGATCTGATCCCCCACCGTCTTCGGCGACAGCTCCTCGTAACCCGACACGCCCTCCGTGTTCTGCACCGTGACCGCCGTGACGGCGGTCATCCCGAACACCCCGAGCGCGCTGAACGTCTTGAGGTCGGCCTGGATCCCGGCTCCCCCGCCCGAGTCCGACCCCGCGATGGACAGGGCCCGGGGGACCGAGACCCGGCCGTCGTCATCCGGTTCCAAAGTGGTCCCACCCCCTGGGCTCGAGCTCGCGCTCGGACCCGTCGTCGCGCACGGCCACGTACCCCAGCTCGGCCTCCACGACCTCGCCGACCTCGGTGAGGGCCACGCCGAACCGCTCGTCCAGGTCCGACCTGGCCCGGGCCACCCCATCGAGCGGCAGGGTGGCCACGAGCTCGTAGTCCTCGCCGCCCGACAGGGCGAGCGCGAGGGGATCCACGTCGAGGACCCCGGCCAGAAGACGCACCTGGGGGGCCACGGGCACGTCGGCCAGGCGGACCCGGGCCCCCACCCCGCTCTCCCGGCAGAGCCGGTGGAGGTCCAGGGCCAGGCCGTCGGAGAGGTCCATCATCGCCGTGGCCCCGGCCTGGGCCAGGGTCTCCGCCTCCCCGACCCGGGCCACCGGGCGGTCCAGGGCCCGGAGCAGCTCGCGCCCCCAGTCCGACCCCAGGGCGTCGCCCAGACGGGCCGGCGGGGTGCGGGTCAGGGCGAGCCCCCCGGCCGCGGCTCCCAGGGCCCCCGTCACCACGATCCGGTCCCCGGCCCGGGCGCCCGAACGCGGCACCGCCCGGCCGGACTGGACCGCCCCGACCACGGTCACCGCCAGGACCACGTCGCGCCCCCGCGAGAGGTCCCCTCCCACCAGGGAGAGCGCGTACTCGTCGCAGGCCGCGCGGATCCCGCCGTACAGCTCCATGACCCAGGCCGGCTCCACCCCGGGGGACAGCCCCAGCGATAAGAGCGCGTAGCGCGGGCTGCCGGCCATGGCCGCCACGTCGGAGACGTTCACCACGATGGCCTTGTAGCCCAGGTCGCGGGGGGCGACCACCGCACGGTCGAAGTGGACCCCCTCGACGAGCATGTCGGTGGTAAGGACCAGCTCCGCGCCCGGGCGCGACCCCTCCACGAGGGCCGCGTCGTCCCCCACCCCCAGCACCACCCCCGGATGGTCGCCCGACAGGACGCGGCGGATCGCGGCGATCAGCTCGTCCTCGGTGAACGAGGGCGGCGTCGGATGGCTCGCTCCCGCCGGTTCCACGATAATCAGCGTACCCGGGGGCGGCGCGGCGGAAGGAGCCCAGAGGCCGAGCCCCCGCCCGGCGCGAAGGAGGTCGGCCATGGCGGTCATCAACACGATCGAGCTGGAGGGGATCTCGGACAGGTCCTGGGGCGACGCTGCCCGCGAGGCGCTGCGGGAGGCCTCCCGGACCATCAGGCAGATCAACCGCCTGGAGGTCCTCGGCACCTCCACCCGGGTGGAGAACGGCCAGATCGCAGAGTACAGAACCCAGGTCCGCCTCTTCTTCGAGGTCGAGACCCAGCGCTGAGCCGCCGCCTCCACGGTCCCGGCCCCGGAGGCATGGGCGGGCCGGCCGGTGGGTAGATGCCGGCCGCCGGACCCCGTCCGCTAGAATCGGCACGCGCCTCGCGCGCGATCCCGATCCGTCCAAGGAGACCCGAACCGTGCGACTCGACGCGAAGGCCCTGTTCGACAACCCCTCGCCGGGCGAGCTCCGCGCGTTCACGGAGGAGATGCCGAGCTGCCGGGTCACGTCGTTCGGCAACGTGAACGTGCAGACCCGGGCGACCTCCCGCAGCGCCGGGAGCACGTTCATCGTCACGGACGACCCGGCCACGGCGGCCGACCACAAGACGATGACCCGCGAGGAGTACGACCGCATCGCCCGGATGCAGGAGGACCACATCCGCCAGCGGGACGTCGTCGTGATCGACGGATACGTCGGGAACGATCCCGACTTCCGGGTCCCGGCCCGGCTCACGATCGACAGGGCCAACGCGAACATCGCCGCGATGCAAAAGAAGCTGTACTTCCCCCGGGAGGGCGGCGAGCCCGAGGTCCACGTGATCTACACGCCCAACCTCGAGGCGCCCGGCTACCCGGACGGGCGGTGCATCGCGGTGGACCTCGAGAACGGCGTGACGCGGGTGCTCAACTCCGACTACTTCGGGGAGTCGAAGAAGGGCGGCCTGCGGATGTGGAACACGATCGTGTACGACCGGGGAGGCCTGGCCCTCCACGCCGGCTGCAAGGTGGTCCCCACCGGCACCGAGGAGAAGGTCTTCCTGATCATCGGCCTGTCGGGGACCGGGAAGACCACCACCACCTTCACCACGCAGAACGAGTCGCTCCCCGTGCAGGACGACTTCGTGGCCCTCATGCCCGGAGGCGTCGTGCACGGCAGCGAGAACGGCTGCTTCGCCAAGACGTTCAGCCTGGATCCGGACTTCGAACCGAACATCTACAACGCTGTGGTCCAGCCCGAGTCGTACCTGGAGAACGTGTACCAGGACGACCGGGGCGAGGTGAACTTCTTCGAGACCTCCTACACGAAGAACGGGCGGGCGGTGTTCGGGATGGACGCCCTGGGCCGCTTCCGGGACGCTCGGAACGTGGGACGGGTGGACTACCTGCTGATCCTCAACTGGAACGAGAACATCATCCCGGCGGTGGCCCGGCTCTCCCAGGAGCAGGCCGCGGCGTACTTCATGCTCGGGGAGACCACGGGGACCTCGGCCGGCGGGAAGGCCGAGGAGGGGAAGTTCCTCCGGGTCCCCGGGACGAACCCCTTCTTCCCGATGCCCCACAGCTTCCAGGGGAACCGGATCCTCGAGCTGCTGGCCTCGAATCCGATCGAGGTGTTCCTGATGAACACGGGACGGGTGGGCGGCCGGGAGGACGACGACCGGTCCAAGAAGGTCAAGATCCCCCACTCCTCGGCCGTGGTCCGGGCCATCGCGGAGCAGACCATCAAGTGGGACGGGGACCCCGACTTCGGCTACGAGGTCGCCGCCGAGGTCCCGGGGATCGACGACGTCGAGCTCCTCCAGCCCCGGCGCCTGTACGAGCGCCTCGGGCGGATGGACGAGTACTCGGCCCTGGTCGAGCGGTTCCGCCGGGAGCGCCGGGCCCACCTGGAGGGCTTCGCCGGCCTCTCCGAGGACATCCTCGGCGCCGTCGGATAGGCGGGCGCCCGGGGAGCTCGCTCCGGCGGCGCGCCCTGGTTTGGGGCGGCCCCGGCGCGGGTAGACGGGTGCCGCCACATCGCCCGCGCCCCCAGGAGGTCCGACCATGGCCCGCAGGACGGCCCTCGTCCCCGCGTTGCTGCTCGCCCTGAGCCCTCTCCTCGCCGCCCCCGCCGGAGCCACCGAGCCGGGGACCTCGTCCAACTTCGAGCTGGTGGGGCACGATCCCCTGTTCTCGCGGGGGATGAACGCCGCCCCGGCGATCTTCGAGCACCACGTCTACGTGGGGAACCGGACCGACGGCTCTCCCCACCACCCCCATCCGGGGGTCCTGGTGGTGGACGTGGCCGACCCGACCAACCCGGAGGTCGTGGGGGAGATCGGGCCGCCCGACCAGGGGATCCCCGGTGAGACGTCCAGGGAGCTCAGGGTGTGGCCGGACGAGGGGCTGCTCCTGGTCCTGAACTTCGGGTGCAGCGCCCTGATCCATGCGTGCGTGTCGGGCGCCGACCTCGTGGGGACCCTCGTCCCCACGATCAAGTTCTACGACGTGGCGGCCGACCCGGTGGACCCGCCGCTGGTGGCCACGTACGTGCCGTCCCGGGTGCCCCACGAGTTCTTCCTGTGGGCGGACCCCGTCCGGCCGGGACGGGCGCTCCTCTACATGTCCACGCCCACGAGCCGGACGGACCGGCCGAACCTGATCGTGGCCGACATCAGCGGGGCCCGGGAGGGCGTCTTCGACGAGGTGCTGGCCTGGAACGGCAACGACCTGTTCACCGCCGGGGAGCGGGAGGGGCGGGACGTCCGGCTCCACTCGATGGGGGTCTCCGCCGACGGGAGCCGGGTGTTCCTGGCGTACCTCGGCGGGGGGTTCCTGGTCCTCGACTCCACCGAGCTCGCCGCGGGGACCCCGGGACCCCAGGTCCGGCTCCTCACCGATCCCGGGGACAGCCCCCGGTGGCCGAACCAGACCGTCCATTCGGCGGTGAACCTCCCCGGCCGCCCGTTCGCCATCACGACGGACGAGGTCTACGGCGACCTCCTGGACCCCCTGGTGCGCCCGGAGAACGAGTTCGGGTGCCCCTGGGGATGGGTCCACGTGATCGACGTCGCGGACGAGGCGCTCCCGCGCCTGGTGGGCGAGCTCCGGGTCGAGGAGAACGAGGACGCCTACTGCGAGACCGCCGAGGGGAGCGACCCGGCCAACACCACGTTCACCTCGTACGCGGCCCACAACCCCACGGTGCTGGGCCAGCTGGCCCTGGTGACCTGGCACTCCGCCGGGATCCAGGCCATCGACCTGCGAGACCCGCGCCGCCCCCGCCCGGCCGGCCACTTCTCGCCGGAGCCGCTGCCGTTCGTCTTCACCGAGGACCCCGCGCTCTCGCTCGGCGTGAACAAGGTCGTGATGTGGAGCTTCCCGATCGTCCGCGACGGCCTGATCTAC
>JACQTL010000077.1 GCA_016210805.1 Actinomycetota bacterium
AGCCAGTGGTCGGTGTCGTCGTCGTGGAGGACG
Organism: Actinomycetota bacterium; assembly: GCA_016210805.1. Classification (GTDB taxonomy): domain Bacteria; phylum Actinomycetota; class UBA4738; order UBA4738; genus JACQTL01. Next base: position 34 of record JACQTL010000077.1, read on the forward strand.
GGGAACCGGTCCCTGAGCTCCCGGTACACGGGATACGGGTTCGCCACGAACCCCAGGTCCGACGGCACGAAGCCGAGCTCCCGGGCCGACGTCGAGGCCTCTTTCAGCGACACGGATCCCCCCCGGCCGCCCTGGGCGACCCTCCGGCCGATTCTACCGGGGGGTCCCCGCCCGGCGGGAGCGCGAGACCGGCTCGCCGGAGGCGAGCGGTCCCGTGAGGTAGCGCTGGACCGTGGGCCCCACGGTGGCGGCCAGCCGGTCGGCGTCGGCCGACGCGACCGCGTCCAGCGGGACCAGGTACCTGAGCATGGCCAGGCCGACGATCTGGGAGGCCACCAGCGACGCCCGGAGCTCAGGCGCGTCCGGCGCCGTCTCCCGGGCCACCCGCCCGATGAGCTCCCTGGACAGGAACTCCCTGAGCATCCTGCCGGCCCGCTCGTTGGTCACCGCGGACCGGAGGAGGGCCAGCCCGGCCGCGCCCCCCTCGGCGCCGTCCCACACGGCCAGGAAGGTCCGGATCACCCGCTCGCCGACCTTGGACCGGGGGCCGGACAGGACCTGGGGCAGGATCCGGCTGGGGGCCACCGGGAAACGCATCGCCGCGGCGAACAGCCCGTCCTTCGTGCCGAAGAAGTGGTGGACGAGGGCCGGGTCGACGGCCGCCGATCGGGCGATGGCCCGGATCGTCGCCCTGTCGTATCCGAGGTCGGCGAAGGCTCCCCGGGCCGCCTCGAGGATGGCCTCCCGCGTGCCACTCTCCCCGGGGCGGCGACCGGCTCGCCGCGGGGGGCCGCTCATCCCTCGCCGCCCGCGGTGGACAGGGAGACGAAGCGCTCCTCGAGCGTGGCCGGCACCTCGCGGACCTCCGCCCTGACCCCCCGCCCGAGCAGGACCTCCTCCACGAGCCGCGGGGTCGTCCCGGGGACCCGGAGGGTACGTCCCACGAGGGCCACCGGGAGCCCGGCGGCGTCCAGGGCCGAGAACGCCTCCTCCCAGCGGGCCGCCCGGACCTCGGCGGCCGTCGCCCCGGCCACCACCTCCCCCGGCGTCCCGGCCAGCGCGACCCGTCCCGACGCCATGACCACCAGCCGGTCGCAGTGCTCGGCCTCCTCCATGTGGTGGGTGGTGACCAGGACCCCGCTCCCGGCCTCGGCCGCCCGCCGGATCGTCTCCCACAGCCGGGCCCGGCCCAGGGGATCCACCCCCGACGTCGGCTCGTCGAGGACCAGGAGGTCCGGTCCGTGGGCCAGGGCCGCGGCGAAGGCCACCCGGCGGGCCACCCCCAGGGACAGGCTGCCGACGAGCTCGTCGCCGACACCGGCCAGGTCCTGGGGGAGGGCGGTGGGGCGGCCTCCGTAGGCCGCCATGTGGAAGGCCAGGTTCTCTCGCACCGTGAGGTCCTCGTACAGCCCCAGGCCCTGGGGGACGTAGCCGAGCCGCTCCCGCGAGCGCCTGGACGGGGCCTCGCCGAACAGCTCCACCCGGCCCGAGGTGGGCGGGATCAGGCCGAGGAGGACCCGGATGAGGGTCGTCTTGCCGGCGCCGTTCGCCCCGAGCAGCCCGACCACCTCATTCCGCCCCACCTCGAGGTCTACGCCGTCCACGGCGAGGACCTCGCCGAACCGGCGGGACACGTCCTCGGCTCTGGCGGGAGGCGTCACGCGGCCTCCCTGCCCTGCCCCTCGGCCCGCAGGGCGGCCACGGTGACCGCGTCCTGGAGGTCGGGCTCCACCCGGGAGCAGCCCGCGGGGACCGCCCCGCCGGGCGACCAGGCCCTCCACCGGACACCCCTGCGCCAGCGGAACGGTGCCTCCTCCGCCCCCCGCCCCTCCACCACGGCTCCGGGGACCTCGCCGATCAGGCCGTCCGGCGACCCCTCCAGCAGGGGGGAGCCCTCCTGGAGGACCAGGACGTGCTCGGCGCGCTCCGCCTCGTCCAGGTACGAGGTGGCCAGCACGACCGCCGCCCCTCCGGCCGCGGCCGACGCGATCAGCCGCCAGAGCTCCGACCGGCTCACCGGGTCGATGCCGGTGGTCGGCTCGTCGAGTACCAGGAGGGCGGGGTCGTGGACGAGCGCCATGGCCAGGGCGAGCTTCTGCCGCATGCCTCCGGACAGGTTCCCGCCCAGCCGCCCCCTGGCCGGGCCGAGGCCGGTACGAACCAGGAGGGGCTGCTCCCGGGCCCGCAGCTCGGCCCGGGGAACCCGGTAGACCGCCGCCGCGAAGGCCAGGTTCTCGGCCACGGTGAGGTCGGGGTACACGCCGGAGCGGGCCGGCAGGTACCCGATGCGCTCGGCGGGCGGCCGGCGGACCAGCCCCGCCGAGGGGGCCACCGCCCCGACCAGGACCCCGAGGAGCGTGCTCTTGCC
>JACQTL010000024.1 GCA_016210805.1 Actinomycetota bacterium
GGCCGGATCGAGGACTGCCCCAGGACGGCCAGGCGGTAGACGCCCCGGACACCCTCCCCCGACCAGGCAACCTCGACCGACCACGCGTAGGACAGGCGGGTCTCCGCTCCGCCGGGCAGCCTGAGGACCGTCGAGTACACGCGATGGGAGAGCTCCACCTCGGAACCCGACGGCCCGACCTCGCCGTCGCGGGAGAAGCGCTCCAGCAGGCAGGAGGCGGCGCAGAACGTGCTCACGTGCATCACGCTCTCACCGGCCCCGGAGGCCCCCGGGAAGGGCCCGATCACGTACCGGGGCTGACCGGACTCGGGGGCCCCGTTGGCCAGTTCCACGGTGGCCCGGCCCACGGACCTCCCTCCGGGGCGGAGCTCCACCTCGTAGCTCACCCTCCGGTCGGCGTAGAAGTCGAGCTTGTTGCCGCCGGCGTTGTTCACGACCACCCCGAGGAAGTCGCCGTCTCCGCCGGGGAGGGCTCCCGTGGCTCCCGCCTGGCCGAGCGCCGCCTGGACCTCGGGGTCGGTCGAGTGGAGCAGCAGGTGCCCCCCGTCGACCAGCTCGACGATCGCCCCGGCCACCGCGAGGGGGTCGTCCGCTCCCCCGTCCAGCAGCTCCCGGAGCACCACCGCGGTGGCCTCGCCCAGCACCTCCTTCCGCTCCGCCCCCTCGGGGATCACCCCGAAGGCTTCGTTGGAGTGGAAGGCCACCGCGTCCTCCGCCTCCTGGACCCGGTCCGTCCCGGGGATCGCCGCGGGCCCGACGAGCTCGAGGAGGGCCGCGACCGCGAACGGATCCACGAGGATCGTCCCGTCGAGCCGGCGCCCGGCGACCCGCTCGTACAGGCCCTCGATCGCGGCGGCGGCCGACGGGAAGTCCGGGGTCATGTTGATGTTCTGCCAGAACCCCGCCCCGCCGAACCGGTCGTACCGGCGCGAGTAGTCGCCGTTCGGCGCCGGGACCCGGCCGACCGGGAGGTTCGGGAGCCCGTGGATGGGCCGGAACGGCTCTATCGCGATCCGCCCGTCGCGGGCGGCGAGGATCGAGTAGGCCCCGATCAGGCCTCCGGTCCCCCGGAGCTCCGCCGGGTTCTGCGCACCGACGAAGTAGCGCCGGGTCCCCTCGCCCCCGAGCAGGACGGGAACCTCCCGGACGAGGTCCCGCGCGGTGGCGACCGTCTCGACGGCCCGGTCGAGGCGCTCGGACAGGTCGGCGAGCTCCCCGGCCACCGGCCCCAGGACCAGGGTCCGCGGGGCTCCCCGGAGGACCTCGCGGGCCTCCACCAGCAGCCCGTGGGACCGTTCCAGCGGGCCGAGGAGCCGCCGGAGGGGCTCGAGCGGCACCCCGCCGCCCGTCGGGGCGAGCGCGCCCAGACCCCCCGGGAGCTCGTCCAGCGCGGTGGCCATCGTCTCCCCCGAACGGGCCAGCGAAGTGCCCGCCTCGATCATCGCGTGCACGGCGTCCAGGGATCGGCCGGCCACGGGGAGCGCTCGGATGCCCCGAAGGACGGGAGAGTCCAGGTGGTCCCTCGCCCTGCCCAGGCCCGCGCGGGCCTCGCGGAAGGCCCACCTCGCGTCGGCGACGCGACCCTCCACGAGGGCCAGGCGCCCCGTCTCCATGGCCCGGCGGGCCCCGTCGAGCTCTCCCCAGGCCGCCCCCGAGGACCGGGCGGCGACCACGGTCGCGACCGAGACCAGCCCCAGTGCCGCCGCCAGGATCCCCGCCCGGAGGAGTCGCCGGCGCCGACCCCCGGCCGTCCTCCGGACGGTCGCCCCGGGCTCGGGAGGGGGCGCGGCTAGGTGGGCGACCCGTGCCGGTCGAACTCGAACGCCTCCCACGACGTGGTCTCCTCCTCGCGGCGCTCGGCCCGGTAGCCGTACCGGCCGTAGGCCTGCCACCGCGACACCTCCAGACCGTTAAGGACCGCGCCCAGGACCCGGGATCCCATCTGGTCGAGCTGCTGGACCGTGTGGGCCATGAAGGAGCGGCTGGTGGCCTCGGCCCTGGCCACCAGGAGGACGCCGTCCACCCGGGGGGCCAGGGCCAGCGCGTCGGCCACGGGCAGGACCGGGGCGGAGTCGACGAGGACGATGTCCGCCCGCCCGGCCAGCTCGTCCAGCACGGCGCGCATGCGATCCGAGCCCAGCAGCTCCACCGGGTTCGCCGGGACCCGCCCGCTGGGCAGGAGCTGGAGGCCCTCGACGCCGGTGCGAACCAGGGCGTCCACCAGCGAGCACCGCCCCGTGAGCACCTCGGTCAGCCCCCTCTTGGGATCCAGGTCGAAGCGGCGGTGCAGCCGGGGCTTGCGGAGGTCGGCGGAGACCACGATCACCCGCTTCCCGGCCCGGGCCAGCGCGACCCCGAGGTTCGCCACGACCCACGTCTTCCCGTCACGGGGGGACGGGCTCGTGACCAGCACGACGCGGGCCTGCCGCCTGGCCGCCGTGAACATGAGGCTCGTCCGGAGGGTGGCGAAGGCCTCGGACGCCGGCGACCTCGGCTCCCGGACCGTGATCAGGAAGTCGTCCTTGCGCCGCCGCCGGCCGCTCACCGTGGGCACGGCGGCTAGGACGGGGGCGTCGATGGCCTCCTCGAGGTCGGCCCGGCTCCACACGCGGTCGTCCAGGTGATGGCGGATGAAGGCGACCCCCATCCCGACCATCAGCCCCACCAGGAGACCGAGGCCCCCGTTGACCACGTGGTTCGGCTGCGCCGGCCGGGTGGGCAGGCCGGCCGGCACCACGACCTGCCCGGCCCGGAGCGTGTCCGGTGGCGTGAGGTCGGCCAGCTTCTGCTGGAGCACCGCGATCTGACTGATCAGGGAAGTGGCCCGGGCCTGGAGGGTCGCGTCGGGCGAATCGCTCGAGGCGAGCTGCTGGTCGATCGCCTCGACCTCCGCGTTGAGGCTCTCGATCCGCTTGCGGACCGACGCCGACGCGGCCAGGAGGTCGTCCAGGGCCTGCTGGCGGCGCGACTCGAGGTACGCATCGGCGAAGGCCTGGGCCATCCGCTGGGCCCTGGCGGGGTCCGGGTCGAGGTAACCGATCTCGAGGATCTCGGTGGCCGTGACGACCTCCACGGAGAGCTGCTCCACCAGCGCCTCCGGCTCGCCCTCGAAACCGACGTCCCCGGCGGCGAGCTCCGCTACCGGGGCCGACGCCGCCAGCTCCTTCTCCGTATCGAGGTTCGGTGCGAGCGAGGCGACCGACTGCCCGGGCACCAGCGACACCGGCTGCACGAGGACCTTCGCCGTGGAGAGGTACATCGGGGTCTGCTGGACCGAGAGCGTCAGCGCGGTCGCCGTGAAAAGTACGGCGCCGACCGCGATCGATGGCACCCGGCGCCGCAGCACCGCCAGGAGCTGTGCCAGCTGGGCCCCCGAGCCGGGCGTCGTCTCGTCCAACCCTCGCATGGCTCACCCCTTCCTCGGTTCGGTCGTCCTCCGATGGTTTCGGCGCACTGCCCCCCCTCACTTGAGGCTTTCGGCTTAAGACCATCGCCGGAGGGCCCGATGCACCGGAGTGGGAA
>JACQTL010000023.1 GCA_016210805.1 Actinomycetota bacterium
GCTTAGTAGGGATTGGCAATGGGAAGCTCCTCCGCTGGGTACAGCGAGATGATCTTCGCGCCCTTCGGCGTAAGGATCACTTCTTCCTCGATGCGCGCCGCGGAAATGCCGTCGTCCGCGGGACAGTAGGTCTCCACGGCGAACACCATGCCGGCCTTCAGCTCGATCGGCTCGCGCAGCGAAGTGAGCCGCGAGATGAGCGGCCGCTCGTGCAGCCCGAGCCCGAGCCCGTGGCAGAAATTGAGCCCGAAGGCCTCCATCTCGCTCGCGAAGCCGATCTCCTTCGCCTCGGGGAACGCGAGCGCGATCTTGTCGCTCGACATGCCGGGCTTGAGCAGCTCGATCGCCCGGTCCATCCATTCGCGCGCCTTGCGGTACGCGGTGCGCTGCGCCGAAGTCGCGCGCCCGACGCTGAACGTGCGGTAGTAGCAGGTGCGGTAGCCCATGAACGACTGGATGACGTCGAAGAACGCCTGGTCGCCCGGGCGGATCAGCCGGTCGCTGAAGACGTGGGGGTGCGGGCTGCACCGCTCCCCGGCGATCGAGTTGATCGCCTCGACGAACTCCGAGCCCATCTCGAACAGCCGGGCGTGGGCCATCCCCACGACGTCCGACTCCCGGATCCCGGGCTTCAGCATCTCGAAGATGTCCTGGTAGACGCCGTCGACCATCGCGCACGCCTGGGTCAGCAGGACGATCTCGTCGGGGCTCTTGATCTCCCGGGCCCGCATCATGGCCTGCTGGCCGTCCACGACGCGCAGGCCGGCGTCCTGGAGGGCGAGGAACACGGCGGTCTCGGCGAGGTCGACCCCCAGCCGCTCCTCGGCCACGCCGGCGTCCTCGAGCGCGGCCCTGATCTCCCTCACCGCGCGGGCGTGCAGGCCGGTCTCCGGCCCGATGGCACCCTGGAGCCCCGTGTTGCCGCCCACCGAGTTCTCGGAGTCGTACATGTGGGGGAGCTGCAGGCGGTGGGCCTTCGCGGCCGACCCGAAGTCCCAGACCTTGGGCCGCCCCTCGCGGGTCACCAGGGCCCAGCGCTCGCCCTTGTTGAACGCCCAGTACCCGATCTGGGTCGCGGTCGCGTACCGGATGTTGGACGTCTCGAACAGGAGCACGGCCCCGAGGTCGAACTCCTCCAGCATCCGCCTGACCCGGCCGAGGCGGTGCTGGCGCAGGCGCTCGAAGTCGACCCGGTTCTCCCAATCGACGCCCATCACGCCCGGCGCCGGGCTGGTCGCTACGGGGAACTCATCCATGGTTGCGTCCTCCTCGGCTGCGCCGTCTCAGCGGGGACCGGTCTCCCGGGCCAGCGAATCCGCCACATATGTCCAATCTCGGGCGAAACGGTAGGAATGGCGGGGCGGGGGCTGGGGGGCCTGGGTCTCCAGCCAGCGGACCCGCCCGTCCCCGGCGTTGCGGAACTCGTGGACGCAGCCGACCCCCGCCCAGGCCACGTCGCCCGGTTCGAGCCGGTAGGTGCTGCCGTCGAAGACGGCCTCCACCTCGCCGTCGAGGATCATGTACGTCTCCTCGAGGGGATGGTCGTGGGCGCCGGCGAAGCCGCCCTGCTCGTACTGGACCATGAACATCGTCGAGAGGTCGGCGCCGAGGTCGGAGTCGACCATCATCTTGACGGTGATGCCGCTGTAGACGAGGAGCGCCGTCCGCATGCTCGCGCTCCTGGCCAGCCGGTCCTGGGTCTGCAGGGCGGGGTCCATCGAGTCGGCGTCGATGTGGCCGAAGTAGCGGTTGCGCGGGTCCCGGACGTCGATCGGGAGGGCCGGCCCGGCCTTCAGGGCCGGGGGGAACTGGGTGTCGAAGCCGAACCGCGCCCGGGGGAGCGGGGCCTTCATCTCGGCGAGGCCGACGGCGGCGCCGGAGGTGTTCCGGAAGGCGTGGGTCATGCCGACGGGGATGAGGCCGTAGTCCCCGGCGGAGAGCTCGTGGCTGCCTTCGGTGGTGTCGACGGTGAGGCTGCCGTCGATGACGTAGATCGACTCCTCGAACGAATGGACGTGGCCGTCCACATGGCCGCCCGCCTCGATCCGGGCCACGCGGAACCCCATCTGCACCGATCCGCCGCCCTCGTCCACGACCGGGTCGCCCGTGTATCCCGAGCTCCTCCCCTCGAACTCGGCGGGCGTCCGATGGACGAGGTCGGCCCCCTTCCTGACGATGTGGGCCATCAGTCCTCCCCCCCTCGGAGGAACACGGCGATGGCGCTGAGGTCCCGCTCGCCGAAGCCGCCCGCGATGGCGCGGCGAACGATGTCGAGCGAGGTCGCCGCCTGCCGCATCGGGGCTCCCACCCTCTCGCCGAGGCCGATGATCAACTCGAGGTCCTTGGCCACGAGGTCGAGGCTGAAGGCCACCGGCGCCTCCTCCGGCTGCTCGTATGCCGCGCGCTTGTAGTGCACGAACGGCGCACCTCCGGCGCCGCTGGCGAAGACCTCGTACGCGGTCGCCCGGTCCACCCCGGCTCGCTCCGCCAGGACCACGGCCTCGGAGAGGGCGACGTTCAACCCGTGGACCAGGCCGTTGACCGCGAGCTTCGTGGCGGCACCGGCCCCCCGGCCGCCGACGTGGATGATGCGAGAGGCCAGGGCCTCGAGCACCGGCCTGACCCGCTCGAGCAGGTCCGCATCGCCGCCGGCCATGATCGTGAGGCCTCCGGCCTCGACGGTGCTCACGCTCCCGGAGACCGGGCAGTCGAGGAACCCGGCCCCGGTCCCGTCGACGGCGCTGCCCACCACCTCGACCGTGCGGGGATCGACGGTGCTGGCCTCGATCGCGACGGCCGCGGGATCGATGCCCTCCACGACGCCCCCGGGGTCGAGGTAGACGCTCTGGACGGCGGCATCGTCGGCGAGGCTGGTGAGGACGACGTCCGCCCTGGAGGCGGCCTCGGCGGCCGACCCGGCCACCGGAGCCCCCAGGGCCTCCCCCACGCGCCGGGCCTTCGAGACGTCGCGGTTCCACAGGACCGTGTCGAAGCCGGCGCGGCTGATGGTGGCCGCCATCGCGCCCCCCATCCGGCCGGTGCCGATCACCGCCACGGTCCGTCGACCTGTCGCCCCCACCGTTCAGTGACACTACACACTTTGCAGCCCACTTGACCAGAGCCGCGCGACACCCGGACCGTCCCTGCCGCCCCTGGGGGCGCTCGTTCCCCGGTCGATGGCCCACCCCGCGGGACAACATGATCAGCGTTGCTGCACACCGCGGCCCCTCATCTAGTAGGCTGGCCGCTGTCCGAGCGAGGAGAGCGAGATGTCCGACGGGTTGGTGCTGATCGTGGGCGGCACCGGTGGCCTGGGCCGTGAGGTGGCGGCTCACTATCACGCACGGGGCGCTCCGGTGGTCATCACCGGCCGCGATGCCGATCGGGCGGACGCCATCGCGGCCGAGATCGGGGAGGGCGTCACCGGCCTGGGCTTCGACCTCGCTCGGCCGGACACCGTCGCCGCCGCGCTGTCGGGGATCGGGCCCGTGTCGCGGCTCGTGCTCGCTGCGATCGCCCGGGACAACAATCCGGTGCGTGACTACTCGGTCGCGGAGGCGATCGAGCTCACGACCATGAAGCTGGTCGGTTACACGGCGACGGTCCACGCGTTGCTGGACAGGCTGTCCGACGGATCATCGGTCGTCCTGTTCGGGGGCCGGGCCAAGGACCGTCCCTATCCCGGGTCCACCACGGTGACCACGGTCAACGGCGGGATCAGCAGCCTCATCCGCACCCTGGCCATCGAGCTCGCCCCGATCAGATTCAACGCGATCCACCCGGGCATCGTCGGCGACAGCCCGTTCTGGATCGGCAAGCCCCTGGACGCGGTCGTGGCGCGCACGCCCACCGGGCGCCTGGCGACCATGGCGGAGGTCGTCGACGCCACCGTGTTCCTCCTCGAGAATCGGGCCATGAACGGGGCGAACCTCTACGTTGACGGCGGCTGGATGTTGATGTGAGAGAAGATGCAGCAGACCAAGGGTGAGCCAGAGCCGCTCGACGGGATAGGTCACCGCCTCAGGGAGGAGCGAGTGAGGGCGGGGATCAGCCAGCGCGAGCTGGCCCGGAGGCTCGGGCTGTCGGCCAGCCTCATCTCCCAGCTCGAGAGCGGGCAGTCCAGGCCATCGGTCGGCACGCTGTACTCGATCGTCACCGAGCTCGGCGTCTCGCTCGACCGGGTCATCAAGGGTGGGGACCCTCCGGACGCCGCCGGTCCGGACGCGGGCGGCCCGGACGACCACTCTTTAGTGGCGCACCCGGGGGGAAGGGCGGCGATCGAGCTCGACTCGGGGGTCCGCTGGGAGGAGCTCAGCGTCCACCGGGAGGAAGGTATCGACTTCCTCCTCGCCACCTACGAGGTGGGCGGCGCCTCGACTCCCGATCGGTCGCTGATGCGCCACCACGGCCGGGAGTACGGCTACGTGATGAGCGGCAGGCTGGGCATCCAGATCGGGTTCCAGGAGTACGAGCTCGACCCCGGCGACTCCATCGCCTTCGACTCGACCATCCCGCATCGGTTGTTCAACAAGGGAGATGTGCCCGTCCACGCCATCTGGTTCGTGGTGGGGCGTCAGGCCGACAGGCGCAGCCCGGAGTAGGTAGGGCTCTGCGTGTCAGCCGAGGCCCCGGGCGTCCTGCTTGAGGGACAGGTCGACCCCGACGGCTGAGGCCAGGATGAGCTGGCGTAGCGGAAGCGGCATGCCCTGGCCGCTCACCTCGAGCAGGTAGTTGTCCGCCGTGGTGAACAGGGTCTTGGCCAGGCCCTCCCACGTCTTCGTGATGCGGGCCACCTCCGTCCCCGAACCGTCCCGGATCGAGAAGTTCCAGGCTCGCCAGTTCTCGGCGTTGAGGGAGCCGAGCTCCTCGCCCTGGGCACCCTGCAGCGCGAAGCGGATCTTCCCCACCATGTTCTGCTGGACGATCCGCCCGACCTCCGTCCCGGCGCCGTCCCTCACCACGACGGTCGACTTGAAGATCTTCGCCGGCCGGGTCAGCTCGAGCACCTTGGCCCCGCCCCCGTCGTAGACGGCGAGGGTGTGGGTCATGAACTGGTCCACGGAGGTGACGAACCGAGCCAGCTTCTTGAGCTTCGACTGGCCCTCCTGGCGCATCCGCCCGACCTCGTTCCCCTCCGGGTCACGGATGGCGAAGTCGATGTTCATCTCGATCAGCTTCGCCTTCTGCCTGAAGACGAGTCGGTCGCGGTCAAGAAGGTCCGACACGGGACTCCCCCCCTCGGTTCGCGGGCGGCCGGACGCTACCTCACGCGACCGGGTGCCGGCAACGGCGTCAGAGACGGAGGGGTCGGGGGCGGGAGGCGATCGTGTCGAACTCCCAGGGGACGCCGGGGACGTCGACGTAGAGCTCGATCTCGTTGCCGTCAGGGTCGGCGATGTACAGGCTGTGGGTCACCACGTGGTCGGCGGTACCCATCACCGGGATCCCGCCCTCCTCCAGCCGCCTCCACGCGGCGCGGAGCTCGTCGTCGGAGTCCCCTACCTTGAGCCCGAAGTGGTACATCCCCACCCGCCGGCCCCCGGGGATCGGCGTCGCGTCCTCGCCCACCTCGAGCAGCAGGAGCTCGTGATGGGTGCGCCCCCCGGAGAACATCGCACCGGGGAAGCCGGTCATCCCCTCCGGGGGCCCGATCTGGCGCCAGCCCAGCACGTCCCGGTAGAAGCGGACCGAGCGGTCCAGGTTCGCAACGTAGAGGACGACGTGGCCGAGCTCCTTCACCCCGCCGTCCGCGGTCGGGTCAGCTGCGTCGAGCATCGCCCCTCCTTCCACCCCGCCCAGCATACGCAGCGACCGCGGAAGCCCGGGCCGAGATGCCCCCTCCCCGTCCTCAGGAACCCCATCCGCCGGCGGCCACCGGCAGGTGATGCGGCCGGGCCCGCCCCCAGATCGGGCAGGTGAGCGTGCGGTACACCCCCGGGAGGGCCTGGATCCGCGAGAGGACCATGGCGTCGAGGCCGTGCTGGCTGTCCGCCTGGGCCCGGACGATCACGTCGTAGGGCCCGGTCACGGCGTCGACGGCCAGCACGTCCTTCATGCCCCGGACCGCCCTGGCGATCTCGGCGGCCGTTCCCATCTGGGCGTGGATGAGGATGTATGCATCCATCGGGTTCCCCCTCCTCTTCAGCGGTATCCCCTGGCCGCCTCGGCCCGGGCCACCCGCTCGACCCCGATCAGGTAGGCGGCCTCGCGGAGGGTGATGCCCTCGGCCTCGGCCCGGGCCAGGACCAGCCGGGTGGCCGTTCCCATCAGCTCGGCGAGGGTCGTGTTCACCCGCTCCTCCGGCCAGGCCTGGCCCTGGACGTTCTGGGCCCACTCCAGGTACGAGACGGCCACCCCGCCGCCGGACGACAGGATGTCCGGCACCACGGTGGCCCCCGAGTCCAGGAGGGCGACCTCGCCCTCGGGAGTGACCGGGTAGTTGGCCACCTCCAGGATCGTCCGCGGCTTCACGTCGGTCGCCGTCTCGTCCGTGACGGCCTCCTGCAGCGCCGCCAGGGCCAGGACCCGCGCCTCCATGGAGACGAGCTCCGCTCCGGGGATCGTCTCCGCCCCGACGAACCCCACCACCGACCCCGTGGCCCGCTTGTGGGCCAGCACCTCGGTGGCCGGCAACCCGGCCGGCGAGTAGAGCGCGCCCCTCGTGTCGGAGACGGCGACCACGGGATAGCCCATCTCCTCCAGGACCACGGCCAGCCACGAGCCGGCGTTCCCGTAACCCTGGATCGACACGGGCGTGTCCTCGCGCCGCCAGCCACGGTCCCGGGCCAGGTGGTCGAGGGCGATCGCAGCGCCCCGGCCGGTGGCCGCGTCGCGGCCCAGCGATCCGCCCACCTCCACCGGCTTCCCGGTGATCACGGCCGGCTGGTAGCCGTACATCCGGGCGTACTCGTCGACCATCCAGGCCATGATCGTGGGGTTCGTGTTCACGTCCGGGGCCGGGACGTCGACCATCGGCCCGATCAGGGGCCCGATGGCCCGTATGAACGTCCGGGACAGGCGCTCCAGCTCGGCCTCGGACAGGAGCTTCGGGTCCACGGCCACGCCACCCTTCCCGCCACCGAACGGGACGTGCATGAGCGCCGTCTTCCACGTCATCAGGGCGGCGAAGCAGCGGACCTCGTCCAGGCCGACCTCCGGATGGAACCGGAGCCCGCCCTTGTACGGTCCGCGGGCGCTGTTGAACTGGACGCGGTACCCCTCGAACACCTCCATCCCCCCGTGGTCCATGGGGACCTCGAGGTGCACGGTGACCTCTCGCTCGGGCACGAAGAGCGTCGCCCGGAGCCCGTCCGGCAGGCCCAGCCGCTCGGCCGCGCGGTCGGAGAACCCGCGCACGGCGTCGAATGCCGACCCCATCGCGTACCTCCTCCAGGAAGCTGGCGGACCAAGCATCGGCGCTCGGAGTAGGCGGTTCTCGGGCCCTCCGGCCCTCGCCCGGTGGGCCGGAGGGCCCCTGCCGCCCCCCCGGCCCGGACATAGCTTTGAGGGGCGGGCCGAGCAGGCCCCCAGAGGCTCCGGAGGAGCGGCGGAGATGAGAGCCAGGGACGTCATGACCACGCCGGTCGTCACGGTGAGACCGTCGACGCACCTGAAGGAGGTGGCGGCCCTCCTCCTGGACCGGGGGATCAGCGCCGTCCCCGTCGTGGACGAGGACGGCGAGCTCGTGGGGATCGTCTCCGAGGGCGACCTCGTGCGCCTGGAGACCGTGCCGGCCCCCCAGAGCCACGCGATCCCGATGCGCAGGCACGTGGTCGACGCCCCGCGCCTGGTCGAGGAGGTCATGACGCGCGAGGTCGTCACGCTCCCTCCCGAGGCGGACGTCGCCGACGTGGCCCGCCTGATGCTGGCCAGGCGTGTGAAGCGGATCCCGATCGTGGAGGGGCGCCGGGTGGTGGGCATCGTCAGCCGGCGCGACATCCTGAAGGTCCTGGCCCGCCCCGACGCCGGGATCCGGCAGGAGGTCGAGGCCCTCCTCGACGACGAGATCGTCGTTCTCGGGCGGTGGACGGTCGGGGTGGCCGACGGCATCGTCACCCTCACCGGCGAGGGGGACCGTCGCGACCGCCGGCTGGCCGAGCTGCTGGCCCGGAGCGTGCCCGGCGTCGTGGCCGTCCGGTTCGGCGAGGAGCGGGACGCGTCGTGACAGGGTCCCGGGTGTTCGTCGACGGGAACGAGGCGGCCGGGACGGTCGCCTACAGGCTCTCGGAGGTCGTGGCCATCTACCCGATCACGCCGGCCTCCCCGATGGGCGAGCTGGCCGACGCGTGGAGCGCGGCGGGGAAGCTCAACCTGTGGGGCACGGTCCCGGAGGTCGTCGAGATGCAGAGCGAGGCCGGGGCGGCGGGGGCCCTGCACGGGGCCGTCACCAAGGGGGCCCTGGGCACTACGTTCACCGCGTCGCAGGGGCTCCTCCTGATGCTCCCCAACATGTTCAAGATCGCCGGGGAGCTTTCCCCCACGGTGATCCACGTGGCCGCGCGGACCGTGGCCACCCACGCCCTCTCGATCTTCGGCGACCACAGCGACGTGATGGCCGCCCGGACCACCGGCTTCGCGATGCTCGCGTCGAGCTCGGTCCAGGAGGCCCAGGACCTGGCCCTGGTGGCCCACTCCGCGACGCTCGGGTCGAGGGTCCCGTTCCTGCACTTCTTCGACGGGTTCCGGACCTCGCACGAGGTGAACGGCATCGAGCCGCTCACCGACGACGTGCTCGGGGCGCTGATCGACCGGGAAGCCGTGTGGGCGCACCGGGCCCGGGGGCTCACGCCCGACCGGCCGGTCCTCCGGGGCTCGGCCCAGAACCCCGACGTGTTCTTCCAGGCCCGGGAGGCGGCCAACCCGTTCCACCTTGCCGTGCCGGGGATCGTCCAGGGGGCCATGGACCGGCTGGCCGAACGGACCGGCCGCGCCTACCACCTGGTGGACTACGCCGGCCACCCGGAGGCCGACCGGGTGCTCGTGCTGATGGGCTCCGGCGCGGGGGCGGCCGGCGAGGCCGTCGACGCCCTGAACGAGGCCGGGGAGCGGGTCGGCCTGCTGACCGTCCGCCTGTACCGGCCCTTCCCCGCCGCGGCGCTGCTCGCCGCCCTGCCTCCCACGGTGCGGGCCATCGGGGTGCTGGACCGGACGAAGGAGCCCGGTGCCCCCGGCGAGCCCCTCTACCAGGACGTCGTGACCGCGCTCGCCGAGGCGACGGCCACCGGCGCGCTGGGCGGGATGCCCCGGGTGATCGGAGGCCGGTACGGCCTGTCGTCGAAGGAGTTCACCCCGGCCATGGCCAGGGCGGCCCTGTACGAGCTCCGCGCCGACGAGCCCCGGAACCACTTCACCCTGGGGATCCGCGACGACGTCACCCACACGAGCCTGGAGCTCGACCCGGCGTGGTCCACGGAGAACGGCGACACCGTGCGCGCCGTCTTCTACGGCCTGGGCAGCGACGGGACCGTCAGCGCGAACAAGGCCTCCGTGAAGATCATCGGGGAGGAGGCCGGCCTCCACGCCCAGGGCTACTTCGTCTACGACTCGAAGAAGGCCGGGTCGGTCACGGTCTCCCACCTGAGGTTCGGCCCCCGGCCGATCCGATCCACCTACCTGATCGACCGGGCCACGTTCGTGGCCTGCCACCAGTTCTCGTTCCTGGAGCGGCTGGACGTGCTGAAGCTGGCCGAGCCCGGGGCCACCTTACTGCTGAACAGCCCGTACGGGCCCGACGAGGTCTGGGACCGCCTCCCGCTCGAGGTCCAGCGCGACGTCATCGACAGGGGCCTGTCCCTCTACGTCATCGACGCCTTCCGGGTGGCCCGGGAGACGGGGCTTGGAGGACGGATCAACACCGTGATGCAGCCGTGCTTCTTCGCGCTGTCGAACGTGCTCCCCCGGGACCAGGCCATCTCGGCGATCAAGCGGTCGATCCAGAAGGCCTACGGCGCCCGGGGCGAGACCGTCGTGCAGCGCAACTTCGACGCCGTGGACGCGGCCCTGGCCAACCTGCACCGGGTGGAGGTGCCGGCCCGGGCCACGGCGACCCGTAGCCGCCGCCCGCCGGTGCCCCCCGAGGCCCCGGAGTTCGTGCGCCGGGTCACGGCCCGGATGCTGGCCGGCGAGGGCGACCTCCTCCCGGTGAGCGCCCTCCCCGTGGACGGCACCTTCCCCACCGACACGGCCAGGTGGGAGAAGCGGACGATCGCCCAGGAGATCCCGATCTGGGACCCGTCGATCTGCATCGACTGCGGGAAGTGCGCGATCGTCTGCCCGCACGCCGCGATCAGGATGAAGGTCTTCGACCCGGCCGCCCTGGAAGGGGCGCCGGACGGCTTCCCCTCCAAGGACTTCAAGTCCCGGGAGCACCCCGGGCTCAAGCTCGCGATCCAGGTCGCCCCGGAGGACTGCACGGGGTGCGGGGTCTGCGTCGACGTGTGCCCGGCCCGGAGCAAGACCGAGGTCAAGCACAAGTCGATCAACATGGAGCCGATCGGCGAGCACCTCGAGCGGGAGAGGGAGCGCAACGGGTTCTTCCTCGACATCCCGGAGCTCGACCGGGGGATCCTCCCGGCGGACACGATCAAGGGCTCTCAGGTCCGGACCCCCCTGTTCGAGTACTCGGGCGCGTGCGCGGGGTGCGGCGAGACGCCCTACCTGAAGCTCCTCACCCAGCTGTTCGGGGACCGGCTCATCGTGGCCAACGCCACGGGCTGCTCCTCGATCTTCGGCGGGAACCTCCCCACGACCCCCTGGTCGGTGAACGCGGAGGGGCGGGGGCCGGCCTGGTCGAACTCCCTGTTCGAGGACAACGCCGAGTTCGGGCTGGGGATACGCCTGGCGTCCGACCGGCTCCAGGCCCAGGCCAGGGGGCTCCTCCGGCACGTCGGGCACGCCGTGGGCCAGGAGCTGGTCGACTCCATCCTGGCCGCCGACCAGTCCACCGAGGACGGGATCGCCCTCCAGCGCGCCCGGGTGGCCCGGCTCAGGGAGCGGCTCGGAGAGGTCAACGGGCCGGTCTTCGGATCGGCCCTGGAGCTCCTCACCGTGGCCGACGAGCTGGTGGACCGGAGCGTCTGGATCGTGGGCGGGGACGGATGGGCGTACGACATCTGCTCGGGCGGCCTGGACCACGTCCTGGCCTCCGGCCGCAAGGTGAACATCCTCGTGCTCGACAC
>JACQTL010000073.1 GCA_016210805.1 Actinomycetota bacterium
CCCCCGTCACCATGGACTCGTCCAGGGTGGAACGCCCGTCCACGATCTCTCCGTCGACCGGGACCTTCTCCCCCGGCCGGACCAAGACGACGTCCCCGGGGATGACCTCATCGACCGGCACCTCCTGTTCCCGCCCGTCCCGGAAGAGCCGCGCCGTCCTGGCCTGGAGTCCGATGAGCTTGCGGATGGCCTCGCCCGTCCCCGCCTTGGCTCGGGCCTCGAGGAGCCGTCCCAGGAGGATCAGGGTGGTGATCACACCGACGGCCTCGTAGTAGACCTCGCGGACGTCCTCGGGGAGGGCGCCGGGAGCGATGGTCACGACGAGCGAGTAGAGGAAGGCCGCCGTGGTCCCGATCGTGATCAGGGTGTTCATGTCGGCGGTGCGGTGCCGGAGGGTGAGCCATCCGGTCACGTGGATCGGCCACCCCGTGTACAGCATCACCGGGGCGATCAGCGCGAGCTGCACCCAGCGGTCGAGCAGGACCTGCGGCACCCACCCCGCGCCGAACACCTCGGTCGCCATCACCGCCACCAACACGGGGGTGGTCAGGACCGCGCCGAGCGCCACCCGGCGCGAGAGGTCCCGGATCTCGGCGCGCCGGGCCTCGGCCTCCCGGTCCTCGGTCTCCGCGGACCCCGGCTCCGGACGGTCCTCGATCCGGTATCCGGAGGCCCGCACCGCTTCCCGGAGGGCTCCCGGCCCGATCTGACCAGGGTCGTAGTCGACCGTGATCCGCTCCGCTCCGAAGTTCGCCTCGACCCGGTCGACGCCCTGCAGCCGGTCGAGTGTCCCCTCGATCGTCCGGACGCACGTCGGGCAGGTGACCCCCCCTCCCCGGATCGAGAACTCCACGCGTGCGGTCCCGGCCACCTCCATCGTGGGGCCGACCCCGACGGCCACGGCCACCTCGTGCGGATGCCCATCGGCCGGCCGGCCTTCCGCCGGGGCGGGCGGGCGCTCACCGTCGGGCTCCACCACGAGGGTGCCGTGGACCATGTTCATCCCGCAGGCGAAGCCGAACTCCCCGGCCCGATCGGGGGTGAACTCCACCGCGGTCCTGGCGAAGGCCGGCAAGGACTTGCTCACGGAGAAGTCGGGGAAGACGACCCGCGACGTGCACTCGCCGGCCTCCTGGCGGTCGAAGACCAGGCGGAGGGGCACGCCCTGCCGGACGCGGATGAGGTTAGGGGAGTACCCGCCCCTGACGGCGATCTCCACCTGCTGGACTCCACCCCGCTCCTCCGCCCGGCGGGCCTCCCTGGGGCCGAAGAAGTACCGAGCCAGGGCTCCGATGAGCGCCAGCCCCCCGATCGTGACGATCGCCTCCGTCACCCGCGATCCAGCTCCTTCCGCACCCGGGTGGATGCCCTACCCGGGCACCCTACAGCGGCCCCCTCAGCGCGGAGTGATGCGGAACGCCCCTCGATGCACAGGACCCTCCGCCCGTGCCCCCCCGGGTAGCGCGCTGGAGCAGCGACGGACCATCACCCCCCGGGAGCGGGTCCTCCCTCGCCGGGATCCGCCTCGAGGGCGACGCCGAGGAACGCCTCCAGCCGGGGGATCGTGAACTCCGCGGAGCGGTGCACGATGCCGGCCATGCCGGTGGCTCGGGCTCCCTCCACGTTCGGCAGGAGGTCGTCGACGAACACGCAGTCCGGCGGCGGGACGCCGAGCCGCGCCGCGGCCAGCCGGTAGATCCGAGGATCGGGCTTGCGCAGCCCGACCTCCTCGGAGATGACCACGGCGTCGAAGAGCTCGCCCCACGACTCCCGGCGGTAGGCCGCCCCTCCCCAGCTGTTCGACACCAGGCCGGTCCGGACGCCGGCCCGGCGGGCCCGGCGGACGGCGGCGGTCATCCGCTCGTCCTCCAGGAGGCCCGAGAACAGCCGGTCCCGGAGCCCCCGGGGGTCCACGGCCCGCTCGAGGCCCTCGGAGAGCACCCCGGCCAGCCACACCTCGAACTCCTCGGGGGGCAGCCGGCCGGTCTCGACCATCGGGATCATCCCCTCGGCGTCGGCGCTCCCGTAGGCCTCCCTGATCACCCGCTGGAACACGGCCGGGTCGACCCCGTGCTCGAGACTGAACGCGGCGAACGCCCCGCCCATCGAGGAGGTCAGGACGCCGCCGAAGTCGACCAGCAGCCCCCGGCGGGCGGAGGAGCGCGCGGCGGGCTCATCCAGCGTCGATCAGCTCCCGGGCCCGGTGGGCCAGCGCGGGGACCCCTTCCTCCAGCTCCGCGAAGAAGGGGTCGTCGGTG
Source organism: Actinomycetota bacterium (assembly GCA_016210805.1). Classification (GTDB taxonomy): domain Bacteria; phylum Actinomycetota; class UBA4738; order UBA4738; genus JACQTL01. The sequence continues at coordinate 2,259 of JACQTL010000073.1, forward strand.
ACGCCGGCCAGGTGCCGGGCGTAGCTCCCCTCCAGGAGCACGGCGAGCTTCCACACCGCCAGTACGGTGTGGAAGAGCAGGTCGCCGGTGGACCGCCCGGTCCTCTGCGAGTACCGGTCGAGGAGCTCTGGCCGCGCCGAGAACCCGGGGAGCCGGGTGACCGTGCCGCGCTCGAGCGAGAGGTCCGCCGGGTCGTCCGGCTCGGCCCAGAACGAGATCATCCACCCCACGTCGGCCAGGGGGTCGCCGAGGGTGGACATCTCCCAGTCGAAGATCGCCTCCAGGTGGGCGGGGGGCTCCGGCCGGAACGCGACGTTGTCGAGCTTGTAGTCCCCGTGGACGATCGCGCTGTCGCTCGATCCGGGGACGTGCTCGGCCAGCCACTGGCCCACGGCCACGAGCTCTGGCAGGGGGCGTGAGTACATCGTGGCCATGGCGAGCTGCCCCTGCCACCGGCGGACCTGTCGCTCCAGGTACCCCGCCGGCCTCCCCCAGCCCTCCAGGCCGACGGCCCGGAAGTCCGCGGCGTGGAGCTCGGCCAGCGCATCGACCAGCTCCTCGCCGATCCCGCGGCGAGCCCCGGCGGGACCATCGGCGAACGCGGGCGGGAGCTCGTCGCGGATCACCACGCCGGGGACCCTCTCCATCAGGTAGAAGGGAGCCCCGATCACCGAGTCGTCCTCGCAGGCCAGGACGGGGCGGGGCGCCCGGACCCCGGTCCCGGCGAGGGCCGAGAGCACCCGGAACTCCCGCATCACGTCGTGGGCGGTGGGCAGGAAGGCCCCCCGGGGGGGCCGGCGGAGGACCCACTCCTCCGCCCCCCGACGCACGAAGAACGTCTCGTTCGAGTGGCCGGCCCGGTGCCGCTCCACCTCCACGCGGCCGGGCCCGGGGAGCCGCTCGTCCAGGAACCGCTCCAGGGCCTCCTCGTCCACCAGGGGGCGGTCGGCGTCGCCCTGCGGCGGCCTCGGCCCATCCGTCACCGCTCGGCCTCCCCGGGCAGCGCGATGGGCATCAGGGCGTCCATCACGGCGTCGTCATCCGGGAAGTGGCCGGCCGCCGCGAGGCGCCTGAGGAAGGGAGCCCACCGGGGGTTGGCCGCCCTGGCCCGCTCCGCGGCCTCCCGGGCCTCGGCCGCGCGGCCCGCCCCGACCAGGGTCAGGGCCCGCCAGAACGAGATCTGGTCGTCCTCCGGGGCGAGCTCCGCGGCCCGGTCCATCTCCGCCGCCGCCTCCTCGAACCGCCCCTCGTCGGTGAGGGTGTTCCCCCGCTCCAGGTGCTCGTAGGCCCGGTGGACGCGGAGGAGCCGACCCAGCTCCTCGACCGGCCTCTCGTGCTCGTCCACGCGGAGGTCCGCCAGGCGGTCCTGCCAGGGGTGGTCCCGGCGCTCGCCCCCCACGACCAGCAGCGCCGCCGACTGGCGGCCACGCGCGTCCCCGCCCTCCCGTTCCGCCGCCTCCAGCGCGGCCAGCAGCCGTTCGGCCAGCGGCCCGGCGGTCCCCAGGAAGGCGTCGAGCATCGCCCCCCAGACCGTCTCCTTTTCCATCATGTTGGCCTGGGAGGCCACTCCCGGCCCGATCGCCTGGCCGCACGCCTGCACGCACCGGTCGCCGGTGTGGGCCGAGGCCCTCCCGGAGGCGTCCACCACCCCGACCTGCCGGACGGCGGCCTCCGGGTCGGCGGCCAGGAGGGCGGCCAGGGCGTCGGGCGCCGCCTCCCCGCCCCGCATCCGGTCGAGGCCGAGCGGGCCGTAGGAGACCTCGGCGAAGGACTGGGTGGCCACCGCCCCCACGCCGGCCTCGGCCCAGGTCACCACGGTCCCCGCGGCGAACCAGTCGGTCTGCACGGCGACGCCCAGCTCGCCGGTGACGCCGTCTCGGGCCACGATCGAGTAGGTCATCCCGGTCCTCCCCGAGCCGTGCGGTCAGACCACCCCGCCGGCCGCGCCCTTCGTGGTCCCCTCGGCCAGGAAGGCCCTGAACAGGTTCCGGGCGATCAGCATCCGGTGGACCTCCGAGGGCCCGTCGTAGATCCGCGCGGCCCTGGCGTCCCGGTAGAACCGCTCGAGCGGCGTGTCGGTGGAGATGCCCAGGGCGCCGTGGACCTGCAGCGCCCGGTCCACGATCCGCCCCAGGGCCTCCGCGACGTACGCCTTCAGCATGGAGATCTCCTGGCGGTGCTCGAGCCCCCGGTCGATCTTCCAGGCGGCGTGGAGGACCATCAGCCTCGACGCGTAGAGCTCGATCGCGGAGTCGGCCAGCATCCACTGCACGGCCTCGTGCTCGGCCAGGCGCTTGCCGAAGGCCTCCCGCTCCACGGCCCGGTGGGCGGCGAGGTCCAGGGCCCGCTGGGCGACGCCGATCCATCGCATCGCGTGGCCGATCCGGCCCATGCCCAGGCGCTTCTGGGAGAGGACGAACCCCTCGCCCCGCCCGCCGAGCATCGCGTCCTCCGGCACACGGACCCCCTCCAGGACGACCTCCGGATGCCCGCCGGGCCCGTGCGAGCCCATGACCTCGACGTCGCGGACCACCCGCCACCCGGGTGTGTCGGTGGGGACCAGGAACAGGCTGTATCGGCGGTGGGGCTTGTCCTCCTCGGGGTCGGTCATGGCCACGACGACGGCGAAGGCCGCCCCTATGGCCCCGGACGTGAACCACTTGTGGCCGTCGATCACCCACTCGAGGCCCTCCAGCACCGCCGTGGTCCGCAGGGTCCGGGGATCGGACCCGGCCACCTCGGGCTCGGTCATCGCGAAGCACGAGCGGACCTCCCCCTCGGCCAGGGGCCGGAGGTACCGCTCCAGCTGGTCGGGCCGGCCGGCTTCCAGGAGGACGTGCATGTTCCCCTCGTCGGGGGCCATGGCGTTCAGGGCCAGCGAGGCGATGCCGGAGACCCCCAGCTCCTGCGAGACCAGGGCCATCCCCAGGGCCCCGAGCCCCAGCCCCCCCCACTCGGGAGGCAGGTGCGGGGTCCACAGGCCCGCTTCCCTGGCCTTCTTGCGCAGGTCCGCCAGCACGGCCTCGAACGTCTCCTCGGAGACGTCCACCTCCACCGGCAGGACCTCGTCCCGGACGAACGCGGCCACGCGCCGGCGGACGTCCTCCAGCTCGGGCGGTACCTCGAAGTCGATGGCCATCTCGCGCTCCCCTCAGGGCTCCTGGACCAGCTCCACCAGCACACCCGCGAACCCCCGGGGATGGACGAAGGCCACCGACGTCCCCCGGGAGCCGGGCCTCGGCGCCTCGTCAACCAGGGGGACGCCCTCCGCGGCGAGCTCCGAGAGGGTGCCCGCCAGGTCGTCGACGCGGTACCCGACGTGGTGCACGCCCTCGCCCCGCCGCTCCAGGAACCGGCCCACGGGCGTGTCCGGCCCCAGCGCGGCCAGGAGCTGGATGTAGGACGTCCCCGCCCTGAACAGGACCTCCTCCACCCCCTGCTCCTCCACGACCTCCCGGTGGACCGGGGCCAGGCCGAGGGTCCGGGCGTAGTGCTCCACCGCCTCCTCCAGGTCCCGGACGGCGATCCCCACGTGGTCGATGTCGAGCAGCATCAGTCGTCCTTTCCGTCCCGCCGAGGACGATCCCCGCCGGGGGCGGGGTGCAGCCGGCGCATCAGGTCGAAGGCCTCGGTCACGTGATAGGCGGGGAGAGACAGGGCCGCGACGATCGCCGCGATGGCCTCGTACCGGACGGCGTCGGGTGCCCCGTCGGCCCCCAGGGCGTAGAACCGGACCAGGTCGAGGAACTGCCTCAGCGAGGGGACCAGCCCCCCGCGCTCGTACGCGTAGATCGTCTGCCTGGCCGCGGGGCACCCCGGGGCCCGGGCGGCGTCCTGGACGGCCCGGTAACCGGCGGTGCGACGGAGGCCCCGGAGGAGGGCGCCGATCGCCCGGGCCTCGTCCCGGTCCACCGGCTCCCGCCTCTTCCTGGCCACCGTGCTCCCTCTTCGCCCGGAGCCGCTACGGTAGCCGGTCGCCCGGGACCCCGGGAAGCCGCCCGCGTGCGAGCCCGTCCCCCGAGCGGACTAGGGCCATCGGGCCTTCCTTGCCGCCCGGGCGTTTGGAGGGCGGGTGGAATGGCCAAAAGGGACCGTGGTTGGCCCGGAAGCCCGATGCCCGGAGGGGGCCGTGGGACCTAGGATGCGTCGATGAGGCGATCGGAGGGCTCTTCTCGACGTTCACGGTCGCGGGGGGCAGGCTCGGGCTTGGGGGGTGCGCTGATGGGTCACGGGGAGGAAGGAAGGGCGTCGGAAGGGACCGCGGTGCTTCCCTCAGGGTCGCGGATCCTCGAGACGGGCGCGGCGGACGTGCAGCGGATCCGGGAGCGGACCCGCCGCAAGCGCATCGCCAGGTTCCTGATCGTCTTCGCCATCGTCGACGGGTACCTGTGGTACCGGTTCCTGTCCGGGAACCCCATCGCCCTGCCGTCCCTGCCGGACGACTGGGTGATCTGGGCCCCGATGCTGCTCCTCGTGCTGCTGTTCGCCGTGATCATGCTGATGCCCCTGGCCAGCGGGCGCTCGCCGCACATCCTGATCCGCCCGGAGCACATCGAGACCGGGCTCACCGACGTCCGGGGGCTGGACGGCCAGGTCGACGAGGTGGTCAGGTCCCTGGACGTCTTCCTGGGCTACGCGACCTTCCGCGAGCAGCTCGGGGGGAACCCCCGCCGGGGGATCCTGTTCGAGGGCCCGCCGGGGACCGGCAAGACCTACCTGGCCAAGGCCATGGCCAAGCAGGCCGGGGTCCCGTTCCTGTTCGTCTCGGCCCCCGCCTTCCAGTCGATGTGGTTCGGGATGACCGCCGCCAAGATCCGCTCGTTCTTCAAGGCCCTCCGCAAGGCGGCCCGCCGGGAGGGCGGGGCGATCGGGTTCATCGAGGAGATCGACGCGATCGGGATGAGCCGGGGGGCGCTCTCCGCCTCGCCGGCCCCCGGCCTCCCCGGCGGCGGCCCGTCCCGCACGGTGTCGAACATGATGGGCGCGGGGACCGGCGGGATGGTGAACGAGCTGCTGATCCAGATGCAGTCCTTCGACCAGCCCTCCCGCCGGGAACGGGCCTGGGGCCGGATGATCGAGTGGGTGAACGGGTTCCTCCCAGCCGGCAAGGGGCTCAAGGCCGGGAAGCCCCGCTACCACAACATCCTCCTGATCGCGGCGACGAACCGGGCCGACAACCTGGACGGGGCCCTCCTCCGGCCGGGGCGGTTCGACCGACGCCTGTACTTCGACCTGCCCACCAAGTCCGGGCGCCGGGACCTGATCGACTACTTCCTGGACCGCAAGGCCCATCACCCCCAGCTCGACGAGCCCGGTGTCCGGGACCGGCTGGCCCACGACACCCTCGGGTACACGCCGGTGATGATCGAGCACCTCTTCGACGAGTCGCTGCTCGTGGCCCTCCGCCAGGGCCGCCGGCAGATGAACATGGCCGACGTGTACGAGGCCAAGCTCACGGAGGAGATCGGCCTGAAGCAGGCCGTCGTGTACACGGAGGGCGACCGGCGCTCGGTGGCCACCCACGAGGCAGGGCACGCCACGGCGGCCTGGTTCCTGGGGAAGGGCCGGCGCCTGGAGATGCTCTCGATCATCAAGCGCCGGCAGTCGCTGGGGCTCCTGGCCCACGGCGACACCGAGGAGCGGTTCACGCGCTCCCGCACCGAGATGGAGGCCCAGCTGGCCATCGCCCTGGCCGGGATGGCCGCCGAGGAGGTCTTCCTGGGCGAGACGGGGACCGGCCCGGCCGCCGACCTCTCCGCGGCCACCGAGATCGCCGCCACGATGGTCGGCGCCCTGGGGATGGCCGGCTCGCTGATCTCCTACGACGCCGTGGCCGAGGGGCCGATCTCGTCCAAGAACCTGGTGGCCAAGGTGATCGGCGACCAGGAGGGGAAGCGGCGGGTCGAGGACATCATGGAGCGCCAGCGGCAGCGGGTCACCGCCCTGCTGGTGGAAAGCATCGACGTGGTCTCGGCCCTCCGGGACGCCCTCCTCGACCGCGACGAGCTGGTCGGCGAGGAGATCGGCC
>JACQTL010000069.1 GCA_016210805.1 Actinomycetota bacterium
GGCGGGGGGCGGTGGCGCGGGGGGGATCGACGCGACCGGCTCCGGCCGAGCGGCCCTCGCGGGAAGCCCCCGGGTGGCCGTGAGGGCCCCCAGCGCACCGAAGGCCGCTCCCCACCCCAGGGCCACCAAACCCCCGTAGAGCGGGTCGGGGCCCACCCTGGCCGACGCGGAGGCGGAGATCCCGGCCGCCCCCCCTTCGGCGACCACGGCCAGTCCGGAGAGCATGGCCCCCACCACGACCAGGGCGGCGAAGACCACGCCGGCGAGGGCGCCGGCGAAGGCTCCCTCGGCGCGGGTGGCCGGAGCCGCCCTCCTGGCCGCTGCCCTCCCCCCGAGGAGCCCCGCCAAGATCGGCACCAGGAGGAAGAGGAAGTAGCCCAGAGGCGCCGTCCCGAGATCGGGAACCTGCGGAGCCTCGAAGAGCCCGCCTCCCACCGTGTCGGTGGGGACGACCTCGGCCCCCCGGATCTCTCCGGGGAAGTCCCAATAGCACAGGAAGTCGAACTCGATGCGGAAGATGGCGAGATTCACGTTCGCCGTGTCGCACGCCGCCATGGAGGGGACGAGCACCCACATCGCCTGGTTCGGAGCGGTCTCGATCGCGTGGGCCAGCGTCACCGTGCCGACCGTGGCGTTCGGCTCGTAGATCCCCTCCAGGAAGGTCGGGTTGAAGGGCAGGGCCACCTCGTCGCCGTCCTTCACGAAGGCCACGATCTGGAGCCCGATGAACGCGAAGACGAGCCCGAACACGAACATGCGCGAGCCCCCGGCCAGGGCGCCGGCCGTCTGCCGCCCCCATCTCGGCGCCCCCGACGGATCGCGCCGGGCCGCGGCCGTCCCGCCCAGCACACCGGCAACCAGACCGATGGAGAGCGGCCAGAGGAACGCCCCCACGTGCGAGGGACGGACCGACAGCTCGGCGTTCCCGCCCAGCTCGCCGGGGAGGTCGGGCCGGAACGTCGCCAGGTAGGACACGCCGAGGGAGAGCGCCGCGTACGGAAGGGCCGCCTTCAGCCCGTGGATCGCGCGGACCCACCGGACGCCGCCGCCCTGCTCGGCCGCGGCGCGACCGGCCCGGTACAGGAGATAGACGGCCAGGGCCGTTCCCAGGAGCAGGCTGACCGACGCCTTGGCGGAGCCGCTCCCGTCCACGGGGAGGGGGGCGATGTCCCCGCCTCCCTCCACCCCGCCCACCTCGAGGACCACGGACGTGTGGTGGAAGGTGTGGAAGTACATCACCCCGAGCCGCAGGGTGTCGGCGGTGGACAGGGTGGGCTGGACCCCGGGGGGTATCCCCTCTATGTCGCCGGCCGAGCCCACGGCGGCCTTCACGGCGAAGGCGTTGGCCATCGCCACCACGACCATCACGATGAAGGCGATCAGGGCCCAGGAAAGCGCCGCGCCCCATCCGGACGTGAGCACCGATGGGCGCGTCCGGACCGGCGGCGTCGCGGCCATCCCCGGAGCCTCAGCCTGGGGAACGGCTCCGCCGGCGTCTGGGGAAGCGGGAGCAAGGGCGTCCCCCGAGGGGGTCGGCTCCGGCGGCAGCGCCTCCCGGAGGTCGGTACCGCACGTCGAGCAGAACGTCGTGCCCTCGGGGTTCTCGGTACCGCAGTTCGGACACCTCATGAGAGCTCCTCCTGGATGATGTCGGCGACCTCCGTGGGCGTCCGCCCCACCCGCACGCCGGCGGCCTCGAAGGCCTCGGCCTTGGCCTGCGCGGTCCCCCGGGAGCCCGTGATGATGGCCCCGGCGTGGCCCATGCGCTTGCCCGGAGGGGCCTGGAACCCGGCCACGTAGGCCACCACCGGCTTGGTCATGCTCTCCGCGACGTGGCGGGCGGCCCGCTCCTCGTCGTCGCCGCCGATCTCCCCCACGACAACGACCAGGTCGGTCTCCGGGTCGGCCTCGAAGCGCTCCAGGGCCTCGATGAACCCGATCCCGTGCACCGGGTCGCCGCCCATCCCGATGCACGTGGACTGCCCGATCCCCCGCTGGGTGAGCTCGTTCACGATCTGGTAGGTGAGCGTTCCCGAGCGGGACACCAGCCCGACCCGGCCCGGAGCGCAGATCTCCCCGGGGATGATCCCCACGTTGGCCTTCCCGGGCGAGATCAGGCCAGGGCAGTTGGGGCCGATCAGCACGGGATCCTTCCCCAGCAGGTAGTTGTGGACGAGGGCCATGTCGTGGACGGGGATCCCCTCGGTGATGCACACGATCAGGGCAATCCCGGCCGTCGCGGCCTCCTCGATCGCCTCCGCGGCGAACCGGGCCGGCACGAAGATCAGCGAGGTGTCGGCCCCCGTCTCCACGACGGCCTCCTGCACCGTGTCGAAGACGGGGACCCC
>JACQTL010000087.1 GCA_016210805.1 Actinomycetota bacterium
GCAGGGCCCCCTGGGCCCGCACGATCCCCGGGCCGTACCAGAACATCGGGACGTGCTGCATGTACCGCCAGGGGACCGAGTGGCTGATCCCCCCGTCCATGTAGGCGAACCCCCGAGGGACGAGGATCATCCGCCCCGAACGCTCGGGGTGATAGCCGCGCCACAGGCGGAGCAGGACCTCCGCGGGCAGGTCCGTGGGGAGGGCGGATCCGGCGGCCGCCCCGGACGACCCCGCCGCCGTGCCGGGGCCCGCGCTTCGGGATGGGACGCGGCTCCCCGGCGCCTGGCCCGTGCACGCGGCCAGGAGAGCGGTCAGGGAGACCCCCGCCGCGCCCCGCAGGAACTCGCGGCGGGAGATCGGATGGGGTCCCGGTCGGTGTCGATCCATCTGGGTCGGTCGTGGGGGCGTCCGGAGGGCGCCGGCCCGCCGGGACCCGGCCATCCTATCCGAAGAACGTGGACGCACCTCCCGTCCGGGGGCGGGCCGGCCCCATATCATGGCCCCCCCGCAGGAGGACCCATGTCGCACCGGGCCGCCGCCGGGACGCGATGTTCTGATACCGGCGGCGCGAGCCGGGGATCCGTGGCCGGGCTCAGTCCCACAGCCGCTCGAGGTGCCAGCGCCCCCCCAGGAGGTCGTGGTAGAGGTCCCACACCGCGCCTCCCCTGGCCTCCACCCGCCAGTACTCGCGGTCCCGGCCGTCTTCCCACCACCGGCCCTCGATCCGCCACCGCCCGATCACGTCGCGCACCCGGTACCGCCGTCCCCGCCACGAGAACGACGCGGGCATCCCCGCGTCCTGCTCGACCACGACCTCCTCGTCGTACCGCTTCGCCATCCGGGGCCCGCCTCGTGGTGTCTCGTTCGAACGTGTGTTCGACGCGGGAGCGAGAAGTTACTCCCCCCTTCCGCGCCTGTCAAGCGGGTCCCGAGGTCGCCGCCAGGCTCCGATCGGCGCGGCGGGACTAGGATTGGGGACGTGATCGTCCTCGTCCTCGTCCTCCTCGTGATCGCGGCCGCCGGTGGGTGGCTCGGCGCCGTCCTCGAGGCCACCGCGATCATCGTCCTGTCGGTCGTGCTGGCCGTCCTGATCCTGATCGGCGGGAGCTACTACTACGTGCGCTACCGGCTCCGCCTGTTCGTCCGCGAGGCGGAGCGGCAGCGACGCGCGTACCCGGCCAGGGGCCGGCCGGCGACGGAGGTCGGGGAGGAGCGACCTCCGCCCGAGCTCGAGTAGCGCCGGTGCCCGAGGACCACCCGGCGGCAGAGGGCGACCTCCCCGTGGAGCCAGCCTCGGCTGACGACGCCCCCCAGGTGGCCCGGCTGCACGCGGCGGCCATATCCGAGGGCTTCCTGTCCACCCTGGGGCCCAGGTTCCTGACCCTCTTGTACCGCTCGATGGCCGGATCCGAACGGGCGGTGCTCCTGGTGGCCCGGGAGGGCGAGGCGGTGCGGGGCTTCGTCGCCGGGGCGGTGGCCCCCGGAGCCTTCTACCGCGAGTTCCTCCGCCGCCACGCCCCGGCGGCCGCCGTGCTCCTGGCCGGCCGGGCCCTCCGGCCTCGCGTGGCCCGGCGGATCCTGGAGACCCTCCGCCACCTGGGCAGGGAGGGCGGCGGCGGGCCGGAGCTCCTGTCGATCGCCGTCGCTCCTCTTGCCCGGCGGACCGGCCTGGCCTCCCGCCTGGTCCGGGAGCTCGAGGACGAGCTCGGGACCAGGGGGGCCGAGCGGCTGGCCGTAGTGGTGGGGACCGACAACCAGCCGGCCCGGTCGCTGTACGAGGCCGTGGGGTTCGAGCTCGCCGGGGACGTGGAGGTCCACGCCGGGAGGCCCTCCGTGCGCTACGCCAAGCCCCTGTCCCCCTGAGGACCGGCGCCCCGGCCGGAGACGAAGCCCCCCGCGAACAGCCCGGCCACGGCCAGGGCCCACGCTCCCCCCGTCGTGGCCAGGGCGGCGGGGACGGGCAGCGCGGCGGCGGCCAGGCCGATCGCGCCGAGGACGGCGTGGATCGCGTAGGAGACCGCCAGGCACTCGGACACGGAGAGCCCCCTGGCCCTGAGCTGGTCGTAGATGTGTCCCCGGTCGTTGACCATCACCGGGACCCGGCCCACCGTCCGCCGGAGGACGGAGAGCACGAGGTCGAGGAGGTAAAGGCCCAGGCAGCTCGCCGCCCCGGCCAGGGCCGGGACCGTCCGCCCGGCGGCCAGCACCGCCACGGCCAGCCCGCCGCCCAGGAGGTAGGCCCCGCTGTCGCCCAGGAACAGCCGGGCCGGCGGGAGGTTGTGATACAGGAACCCGGCCGACGCCGCGGCCAGCGCGATGGCCAGCGAGCTCGAGCGGTCCGCCCCGGCGGCCACCATGGCCACCCCCACGCCCGAGATCACGGCCAGCCCGGCGGCCAGCCCGTCCATGCCGTCCACCATGTTCACCGCGTTCACCGTCGCCGCGAACAGCAGGACGGCCCCCGTCCAGGCCAGGGCCGCCCCGGGCAGGGCGGTGGCCCTGATCCCCCACCCGGCCAGGACCAGGCCCAGGCCGAGCTCCGCGGCGAGGCGGGCGGCGGGGGGGAGCCGGAACACGTCGTCGGCCAGGCCGACCAGCCCCACCCCGAACACTGCCACGGCCACGGCCCAGGGCAGGGGCCACCCCCCCCAGGCCAGGGCCGCCGCCGCGCCGGCGCCCACGGCTACCCCCCCCAGGTAGGGCACGGGGCGGGCGTGGGGCTTGAGGGCGGCGTCGGGCCGGTCCATGGCGCCCAGCCGCGGGGCCGCCCACCGCACGGCGAACCCGACCGCCAGGGCGACCGGGAAGGCCACCGCGGCCCGGATCACGCGCCCTCCCGGTCCGGGCGGGGCGCGGGGATCCCCCGGGCGGCCAGGAGCCGCAGGTAGACCTCCAGCGTTCGGCGCACCACGTCCTCCTCGTCGAAGCGGGCCACGGCCCGCGACCGCCCGGCCTCCCCCATCCGCCCGGCCAGGCCGGGGTCGGTGACCAGGGTCCGGATGGCCCGGGCCAGCTCGCCGGGGTCGCGGGGGGGCACCAGGATCCCGGTCTCGCCGGGGGCCACCACCTCCCGGCACCCCCGGATGTCGGTGGCCACCACCGGGCGGGCCATGGCCATGGCCTCGATCGCCGAGCGGGGGACGCCCTCACGGTGAGAGGGCAGGGCGAAGACGTCGAAGGCCGCGTACACCGGGGGCATGTCCCACTCCTCGCCGTGGAACACGACCCCGGCGGCCCGGGCCGCCTCCACGGCCGCCGGTCCCAGGCGGTCCTCCTTCCCCGGCTCGTCCGGGCCCACCACCACGAAGCGAAGCCGGGGGAGCTCCCCCCGCAGGGCCGAGGCCGCCTCGAAGAGCTCCTCGTGGCCCTTCTCCCGGACCAGGCGGCCCACGGTCCCCACCACGACGTCGCCCTCGGCGGCCCCCCACGACCGGCGGAGGGCCGCCGCGGCGCCGGGATCGACCGCGGCCGGGTCGAACCGCCGGACGTCGACCCCGTTGCCCAGCCACCCCGCCCGGGAAGCCGGTACCATCCGGGTCCGGAGGGCGAACGAGTGGTCCTCCTCGCTCTGGAACAGCTCGTGGTGGGACAGGCGCCCGGCCAACCGCTCCGCGGCGCGGATCGCCGACCGGCGGAGGGGAGGGAGGGCCGGGTTCGCGTACAGGCCGTGGACGGTGTTCACGACGACGGGGACGCGAGCCGTCCGGGCGGCCACCCGCCCCAGCACCCCGCTCTTCGGGTTGTGGGTGTGCACGATCGTGGGGGCCTCCCGCCGGAACAGCCGGTGCAGCTCCCCGAGGGCCCTGGCGTCCCGCCCGGGGGTCCAGCTCCGGGTGAGTGAGGGCACCGCCAGGTGCCCGATCCCCTCGGCCTCCAGCGCCGCGACGTGGGGGCCGGGGGCCGAGGCCCCGATCACCTCGAACCCCTCCTCCGCGAACCGACGGAGCTGGTACGAGAGCAGCGCCCGGAGCGAGAGGTCCACGGTGGTCAGGTGGATCAGCCGGGGCCTCATCGGCGCCGCCCGCTCCACCGCATGTGCCCGTACAGGCGGTCCTCGAGGGGGCGGATCCCGTCCAGGCGACGGCGGAAGAAGAACAGGCCGTCGCTCGCCCGGACCGGGGTCCGGGCCACGCGGTGCGGCGCCAGCCCCCCGGCCAGGTTCTTCGTCCCCTCGGCGGCCACCGCGTAGGAGTAGTGCCGGGCGATCACGTCCTCGTGGCCGACCACCGCTCGCGGGTAGGCGAACCCGGTCACGGCGACCCCCAGGCGGGACTCCAGGAGGTCCCTGGACCGCCGGGCCTCCTCGTCGGCCTCGGAGGCGGACAGGCGGTCGAAGCTCCGGTGGGTGTGCGAGTGCGATCCCACCGTGAGGAGCCCCGACCCGAGCATCTCGCCGATCTGGTCCCATGACAGCGGGGCGGGCCGCTCGCCGGAGGCCCCCCGGCCCCGGGACAGGGGAGGCGGGACCTCGCCCTCCACGAACCCCGTGGCCACGAACAGGGTGGCCGGCAGGCCCATTTCCCGCAGGACGGGCCAGGCCCTCGTGTAGACGTCGGCGTAACCGTCGTCGAACGTCACCGCGGCCAGGTCCCGCGGGGGAGCCCCCTCCGCCATCCTGTCCAGCCCCACCTCGAGCGGGACCACGTCGGCCCGCCGGCGGAGGACCCGCATCTGGTCCTCGAACACCCGGGCCGGGAGGTCCATCTCCTCACCCATGCCCGCCCCCACCCGGTGGTAGATCAGGACGAACAGCCCGGGCTCGCGCTCCCGGCCGGCCCAGGCCGCGGGGAGGAGGACCAGCTTCACGCCCTTCTTGGCCCAGGAGACGACGGTGAACCGGGGGTTCACGTCCGGGCGGCCACGGTCCGCTCGTCCGCCTCGCGCCGGAGCCGGACCGATCGCACCATGCACGGGAGCATCAGCAGGTACGGGAGGACCTGCGTCCGCTGGCGGGCCAGCAGCCCGAAGTTGGTGAGCGACGACAGGATGATCGACAGGGACAGGAACGCGCCGACCACGAGGAGCACCATCCCGTTCCGCCGCCAGCTCCAGATCCCTCGCCACACCTCCCGCCGCCGCCACGACAGGAGGCCGATCAGGAACACCCCCTCCACGGCGGTGAGGGCCGGGAGCAGGCCGCCGGCCTCCCACGGGAAGGGGCGGAAGTTCACGGTGAGGAGCGCGGTGAAGAACCCGAGGGGCGAGAAGGGGGTCGGGGCCGAGAAGTTGGACCCCGAGCCCCCCGGGCCCCCCGTGAACTCCACGGAGTGCTGGGACTCGAACGCCTCCACGGCGCTCTCCGCCCCCACCGAGGACAGCGTGCTGCCGACCGCGGAGTAGGCCACGACGGCGAGCAGCGGGACCATGACTATCCAGGTCAGGGCCTGGACCTGGAGCGAGCGGGCCTGCCGGGGCCGGAGGACGAACGCCGCCGCGCCGGCCACGGCCAGGGCCGCCGCCATGGGCGGGCGGACCATGAACGTCCCGGCCAGCCCGATCAGGGCCACCGCCGAGCCCTTCAGCAACGACCGGCGTAATAGCACCGCGAAGCCGTACGTGGCGATGCCCAGGAACAGCATGATCACGGCGTCCTTGCCGAGCGAGGACGGCCAGTACCACATCGAGGGCAGCAGGAAGATCAGGAGCGCGAAGAGCTTGTGGCTCCCCTCCGGGAACGACACGCGGAAGGCCCGGTAGAAGAACCAGGCCCCCACGAACGACAGCACCGAGTGGATCAGGAACCCGCCCAGGAACGTGGGCCCCGTGAACGCGAACAGGAGCCCGGTGGTCCAGTCGATGAACGGCGTCCCGTAGTACGGCGGCTGGAGCGCCGGGATGTCCAGCGCGCGGAACTCCGGCCCGAGCTGGACCCCGGCGCCGTAGTACCCGTTGGCGTCGGCCACCCCGTGGTAGACGTTCTTGATGATGAAGAAGCGGAGCAGCGCCCCCACCACGTGGGCCAGCAGGGCCAGGGCCAGGAAGCGCCGGCTGATCGACGGGTCCCTGGCCACGGCCCGCGGTATCCAGAAGCCGGCCACCACGGCCACGATCGCCGTGAGGGCCAGGTACATCTGGGCGTCCGGGTCGACCCGCCCCAGGAGGCCGGCGGCCAGGCCGGCCCCGCCCAGGATCAGGAACCACGAGATCCCGGAGACCGGCCCCCGGTCGATCGCGCTGGGATGCGTGCTCACCCGGCCATCCTACGGGGCGAAGGGGTCAGAAGACCTCCAGGTCGCCCAGGGAGAGCGACCAGGAGGCGGGGTCCAGGGGGTCGGGGTGAACGGCCCGGCCGGGGACGGGCCGCACCGTGAACAGGAGCCCGGCACGCGGGACCTTCCGGTAGCCGCCCCGGCCCAGCGCCCGGGCCGCCGGCCAGCCCGGCCCCGCGTGGGCCACGGCGTGGTCCGCGCCGGCCATCCCGGGGAGGGCCCGGAGGACCCCGGGGAGCCCGGTGGCCCGCGGCGTGGCCAGGACCTCGCACACGACGGCCTCCCGGAGCCGGCCCCGGGCCCTCAGGCGGAGCACCACGAGTGCCTCGGGCGGGTCCCCGACCAGGACCCCCTGGTAAGGGATGGGGCCGGCCGAGAACCGCCACCGGAGGTACAGGGCGTTCCGGGGGGTGTGCAGTCCGCCCTCCGGGACCACCGCCTCGCCGAGCAGCCGGTCGAGGGCCGGGGAGGACAGGGCCCCGACCGCGGGGACGAGGACGGCCCCCCCGGGGCCGGAAACCGGGAGATCGGGTGGGGCCACCGGCGCCCCGGGAGCGAGGTCCCGGCGGGCCGCCGCCCGGGCCAGGTGAAGGGGCCGCCGGACCCGGATCCTGACCGGCCACCTGGCCACCTCCCGCCAGCCCAGCTTGAGGTACCCGGGGAGGCTGCGGGCGTTCGGCGTGTTGAAGACCAGGGCCACGTCCTCCCGGGCGCAGGCCTCCAGGGCCTCACGGGTCAGCCGGGTGAACACGCCTCGCCGCTGCACCGCCGGGGAGGTCGCCGTGTCCACGGCCCGGACGGCGTGGACCAGGGTCCCCCCGGCCCCGGCCAGGCGCCAGCGCATGAGGGACCGCAGGCCCACGATGCGCCCATCCAGCTCGGCGACCAGGGCCAGCGACCGGCCGAACGGGTTCCCCAGGTGCTTCCACTCGAACAGGGCGCGACGGTCCACGCCACCCGGCCCGGGGCCCAGGGCCTCCGTGAGGAGCTCGACCACCTCGCCGACGTCGGCGTCCTCCATCGGGCGGACGACGACCCCGTCCGCCGGGTCCCCGGTCACGGGACCCTCCCCGTGGCGGCCAGGGCCTCCCGGTACACGTCCTCGGTCCGGCGGACCATGGCCTCCACCCCGAACCGGGCGGCCGTGGCCCGGGCTCGGGCGGCCAGGGCCTCCCGGAGAGGCCCGTCCTCGATCACCCGGAACAGGGCCCCGGCCAGGGACCAGTGGTCGGCGGGGGGCACGAGCAGGGCGTCCTCCCCGTCGGTGGCCACCTCCGGCACGCCGCCCACGGCCGTGGCCACCACCGGCAGCCCCAGGGACATGGCCTCCAGGAGCGACACCGGCATGCCCTCGTGGATCGAGGGCAGGCAGAACGCGTCGAAGGCCGCCCCCAGGCGTCCGGCGTCCGGACGGTAGCCGGCCAGGACGACCCGGTCGCCCAGCCCCAGGCGGGCGATCTCGTCCTCGACCGGGAGGGGGTCGGCGGGGAGCCCCACGAAGACGAAGCGGGCCTCCGGGTGGCGATCCACCACGATGCGGGCCGCCCGGACGAGGTGGGGGTGACCCTTCTTGGCGGTCAGCCCGCCCACGGTCCCCACGACGAACCCGTCGCGGGGGAGCCCCAGCTCGGCCCGGGCCTCCGCGCGCGGCAGGGCCTCGGCGCGCAGGGCCTCGCCGTCGACCCCGTTGGGGATCACGTGGACCGGCACGCGCCCCGGCCTCCGGATCGAGCCGGCCACGGCCCCGGACACCGCGATGACCGCGTCGTTCCACCCGAAGGTGGCCGCGTTCAGGCGGCGGGTGGCCGGGCTGTAGCGCTCCCACGTGTTGTGCTCGGTGTAGACGATCACCGGGCGGGGACGCAGGCTCCGGAGCCCCACCCTGGCCCCCGCCGCGGCGTAGGGCAGGTGGGCGTGGACCACGTCGTGCCCCCGCTCCCGGACCAGGGCCCGGAGCCGGCCCACCCACGAGGGGTCCAGGGCCCGGCGGACCCCCAGGCAGGTCACCGGGATCCCGGCCGCCTCGAGGTCGGGGGCCAGGTGGTCCTTCCAGGGGAGCAGGTAGCAGGCCTCGTACGAGAACCGCTCCCTGTCCACGTGGGGGGCCGCGGACACGAGGAGGCGTTCGGCCCCGCCGGGGCCGAGGCCCTTGATGAGCCAGAGGACTCGGATCGGCCCGCCCACGGGGGGCTACTTGAAGAAGAAGCCCTCGGAGGACCGCGACGTCCCGGGCGAGGCCGGCTCCTCGCGGGCCTCCCGCTGAGCGGCCGACGGGGTGGGCCACCCCCCTCCGTTGCCCGAGACGGCCGGCTCCTCCTCGCGCCAGTCCGGCGCGGGCTCGCCCCGCTTCGCCCGCCGCCGCTCCTCCTTGCGCTCCCGGCGGCGGGCCCGGCGGCTCGCCCTCTCGCCCTCCGGCTCGGGCTGCTGGTAGTACGTGCTGGTGTAGGCGTAGTAGTCCGAGTAGTAGTAGGAGTAGGTGGATCCGAAGTTGTTGAGCACGGTCCCCACGACCCGGGCGTCCACCTTCTGGAGCTGGTCCCTGGCGTGGGCCAGGATCCGCCGGTTGGTGCCCTCGTTCACCACCATCAGCACGGCGTCGGCCAGGGTCGAGAGCACCGAGGCGTCGGCCAGTCCGAGGACCGGGGGCGCGTCGAGGATCACCCAGTCGGTGACCCGCCCGGCCTCGGCCAGGAACTCCTTCATGGCCTGCGAGCCGAGCAGCTCCGCGGGATTCGGGGGCACGGGCCCGCCGCTCATCACCCGGAGACCCTTGACCCCCGGGCTCTGCACCGCCTCGGCCAGCGAGGCCTGCCCGGCCAGCATGCTGGAGAGGCCCACCCGGTTGGACAGGCCGAGGAACCGGTGGACCGAGGGTCGACGGAGGTCGGTGCCCACCAGGAGCACCCGCTGGCCGGCCTGGGCCATCACCGCGGCCAGGTTCGCCGCGGTGGTGGACTTGCCCTCGCCGAGGACCGGCGAGGTGATGACCAGCCGGCGGACCGGCCCACTGACCGCCAGGAACTGGATGTTGGTGCGCAGGGTCCGGTAGGCCTCCGTGGCCGGGGCCTTGGGATCCTCCAGCGACACGAGGTGCTCCCGCCCGTCCTTCCCGACCATCTTGCCGGACACGTGGGGGATCACCCCGATCAGCGGGGCGCCGGACTGCCGCTCGACGTCGTCGACCCCGCGCAGGCTGTCGTCCACGTAGTCCCGGAGGAACGCCGCCCCGATCCCCAGGGCGAGGCCCACGATGGCGGCCAGGATCCCGTTGCGGACGTGGTCCGGGGACACCGGCTTCATGGGGATCTGGGCGTCGGAGACGATGGTGCCGGCCTGGGCGGTGGACGCCTCCCTGGCCTGGATCAGGGCCTGCCTGTCCACCTGCAGCGATGCGATCTGCTGGTTCAGCGAGACGATCTGGTTCTGGGTCACCAGGTCGGTGGCCTCGGGGTCCAGCGCGTTGAGCTGGGTCCGCAGCGACTTGATCTGCTGCTCGACCTGGGCGATGGGCTGCTCGTAGAGGGCCGCGTTCTGCTCGCCGCGGAACTGGATGTACTCGACGGCGAACCAGTGCACGAGCTGGAAAGCCTTCACGGGGTCGGGGTTCTCCGCCTCGAACTGGAGGAAGTTCGTGGCCTTCAGCGGGGCGACCTTCATTATCCGGGCCAGGTTGAAGGCGTCGATCTCCCTGGCCCATTCCATCTGGTCGCACCTGGCCAGCTCCACCTCGAGCTGGGCGTCCGACATGTCGCTCCGCTCCCCGAAGCTCGGGCAGGGCTCCTTGACCCGCTCGGCGATGGCCGGGCTCGCCGCCACCCCGGCCTCGGTCTCGAGGTTGAGCTTGGGCCTGGACACCTGGACCGTGCCCACGATCGTCGGCCCCTGCTCGGGGACCAGGACCTTGGCCCTGGCCGCGTAGACGGGGATCTGGCGGTACGAGAGGAAGAGCACGCCCCCCACCACGAGGGCCATGACGAAGAAGGCGGTCCACTTCCGGAGCCAGAGGACCCGGAAGTAGTCGCGCAGCTCGAACCCCGACGTGCGGCTATCTTGGGTGTCTGCCAAGGGGAACCTTCGGGACCTTCGCCATCAGGCGGCCACCAGCCCGTGAGACTCTACCTTCCGCCGGGGGGTTTCGCAATCGGAAGCGCCTTTTCCCGTCCGGGAGGCGGGCGGTCCCGGCCGGGCCGCTCGACGGGCCTCGCCCCGGTGACCGGCGGCTATGATACGGCGGTTCGCCCGAGCGACCGGGGGGTACTCCCCCGGCTCCACGAGGACCACACACTCGAGCACGAGAGGAACGACATGCGCATCCTGATCCTGGGCGGAGACGGCTACCTGGGGTGGCCCACGGCGATGCACTTCTCCGTCCGCAACCACGAGGTCCACGCCGTCGACAACTACCTCCGGCGGCGGGCCCACGCCGAGCAGGGCAGCGACTCCCTGACCCCCATCGCCGGGTCGCTGGAGGAGCGGGCGGCCACGTGGCGGGAGCTCACCGGCCGGGAGATCGGCGTGACGATCGGCGACATCTGCGACTGGGAGGTAACCCGGCGGGCGTTCGAGGAGTTCCAGCCCGAGGTCGTCGTGCACTACGGCGAGATGCCCTCGGCGCCGTACTCGATGAAGAGCCGCGACCACGCCGTGTTCACGCAGTACAACAACGTGGTCAACACCCTCAACGTGCTGTACGCGATGCGTGACATAACCCCCGACGCCCACCTGGTGAAGCTGGGGACGATGGGCGAGTACGGGACCCCGGGGATCGACATCGAGGAGGGCTTCATCGAGATCCACCACAACGGGAGGAGCGACGTGCTGCCCTTCCCCAAGATGCCCGGCTCCCTCTACCACCTGTCCAAGGTCCACGACTCCCACAACATCCACTTCGCCTGCCGGGTCTGGGGCCTGCGAGCCACGGACCTCAACCAGGGGGTGGTCTACGGGATCCACACCCCCGAGACGCAGCTGGACGACCGGCTGCTGACCCGGTTCGACTACGACGAGGTCTTCGGCACCGCCCTCAACCGGTTCTGCCTCCAGGCCGTGATCGGCCATCCCCTCACCGTGTACGG
Organism: Actinomycetota bacterium; assembly: GCA_016210805.1. Taxonomy (GTDB): domain Bacteria; phylum Actinomycetota; class UBA4738; order UBA4738; genus JACQTL01. The sequence continues at coordinate 11,286 of JACQTL010000087.1, forward strand.
GCGGGGCGGGCAGACCCGGGGATACCTCAACATCGTCGACACCCTGCAGTGCGTGGAGCTGGCCTCGGCGAACCCGGCGGCCCCCGGCGAGTACCGGGTGTTCAACCAGTTCACGGAGCAGTTCCCGGTCATGGGACTCGCCGACATCGTCCAGCGAGCCGGCGCCGAGTACGGCCTCGACGTCCACGTCGACCACCTCGACAACCCCCGGGTCGAGGCCGAGGAGCACTACTACAACGCCCGCCACACCAAGCTCCTCGACCTCGGGCTCCAGCCCCACCTGCTCTCCGAGACCCTGATCGAGACGATGTTCTCGGCGATCGAGCGCTACAGGGACCGGGTGGACATGGACCACATCATGCCCAGGACCCGGTGGCGGCCCGAGCCCACCCCGGCCGCCCTGGCGGAGTGACGGGGTACCGGGGGCGGCCGGAGGGACCATGACCGCCCTGCGCGTGATCGGCGGCCTGCTGGCCGCGGCGTTCGCCGTGGGCGCGACGGTCCGCTACCGGCAGCGCCAGATCAGCCGGCTCAACCTGATCATCTCGTGGGTGATCGGCGTGGCCGTCGTGCTGCTGGCCGCGGTCCCCGACCTGTTCGACCCGGTGTTCCGGCTCCTGTCGTTCCAGCGGGGCGGCGGCCAGCGGCTGCTCGGCGCGCTGCTCATCGCGGTGATCGTGCTGTTCGCCCTGCTGATCAGGCTGACCTCCTACGTCGACACGAACCAGCGGAGCATCAGGCTCTTGGTGGAGGCCCTCGCCGTGCAGGCCTTCGACTGGGAGGCGGCGTCCAGGCTCTCGGACCGGCGACGGGTCGTCGTCGTGAGCCCGGCGCACGACGAGGCGGAGAACGTGGAGGCCGTGATCCGGGCGATCCCCGACGAGATAGAGGGCCTGGAGGTCGTGCCGATCGTGGTGGACGACGGGTCGGAGGACGGCACGGCGGTGGCCGCCCGGTCGGCCGGGGCCCTGGTCGCCCGGCTCCCCATCCAGCGGGGCGGCGGCCTGGCCCTGCGGGTGGGCTACGAGATCGCCCTGAAGCTGGGCGCCGACGTCGTCGTGTCCATCGACGCCGACGGCCAGCATCTCCCCGAGGAGATGCCCGTCCTGGTGAAGCCCATCCTCGAGGGGCAGGCCGACATGGTGAACGGCTCCCGCCTGCTCGGTGAGTTCGAGCGGGAGAGCGTGATCCGCCACCTGGGGGTCCACTTCTTCTCGCGGCTCGTGACGATCATGACCGGACAGAGGGTCACCGACGTCTCCAGCGGCTACCGGGCCACCCGGGCCGACGTCCTGCGGGAGCTCGTCCTCGAGCAGGACCAGTTCTGGACCTCGGAGCTCCTGATCGAGGGGCTCCGCCACCGGGCCAGGATCACGGAGGTCCCCATCACGATCAGGGCCCGGGCCGGGGGGAAGTCGAAGAAGCCGAAGTCCCTCAAGTACGGCTGGCACTTCGCCAAGGCGATCATCCAGACCTGGCTCCGGTGAGGCCGGTGGAGCGGGCCGACCGGACCGGGCCTCCCGCGATGGCCGGGCGGGGGCCCGGGGCGGCCCGGACGTGGGCCGCGGCCGTGGCCCTCGGCGCGCTGGTCGCCCTGGTGGCCATGGCCTTCCTCCTGGCCACCTACCGCCTGCACATCGTCGAGACGCCCCTCGGATGGGACACGCCGAAGTACCTGTGGCGCACGGCCCTGGCCGCCGAGGTGGGGGTGAGCGGCCTCCCCGAGCGGGTCCCACCACCGGTGAACGCGAGCCCCGACCGGCCCGGGTTCCCCGTCGTTGCGCTCTCGATCCGGGGGGTCTCCGGCGTGGCGGCCCTCGACCTGGCCGCCCTCCTCCCCGCGGTGATGGCCGCGGCGACCGGCCTGGCCGGGGCGGCCTTCGCCGTGGCCGGCCTGGGCCGGCGCCCGTGGGAGGGGGCCCTGATGGGCCTGGCCCTGGGAACCTCCTCCCTGGTCGTCCGGCTGGCCGGCCCGGAGGGCTACCAGGACAACCTCCTGGCCGCGGCGGTGATCGTGGCGGCGCTCGTCCCGGTGGTCCGGGTGGCCCGGGGGCGGGGAGGGGCGGCCGACGCGGTGGCCGGCGGCCTCCTCCTGGCCGCGGCCGCGGCGCTTCACTGGGCCTCCTACGGCATGTTCCTGGTGGTGCTTGGCCTGACCCTGGCCTGGCGGTGGCGGGGCTTCTCCGGTCGACGTCCGAGCGGCCAGCCCCTCCGGCGTACCCCGCAGGGGCGGCTGCTGGCCCTGGCCGGCGGCTCCCTCCTGGCCGGGGCCGCCGTGTACGCCGTCCTGGGGACCGTCCCGGACCCCCCGGTGATCCACGCCGGCGAGTTCTCCAAGAAGCTCGCCGACACCGTCGACCGCCTGGACCTCGTGCTGCTCCCCCTGGCCCTGGTCGGGCTCCTGGCCGAGCGGCGCCGGCCCGGGCTCCCCGGGCGCCCGGGAGAGCGCTTCGCCGTGGACCTCCTGAGTGTGTGGCTGGCCCTGGTCCTGGCCGCCGTCCTCCTCCAGGTGGCCGGGGTGCCAGTTCCGGCCCACCGGGCCCTGGCCTTCGCCATCCCCCTCCCGATCCTCGCCGTGCTGGGGGCCCTGGCCCTGGGCCGGGCCGTGGCCGGCCGGCTCCCCGGAGCGCTCGCCGGGGAGGGCCGGGCCGGGAGCCTCGCGGTGGGAGCGGTGGCCGTCGTGCTCCTCGGGATCGGGGCCTACCAGGCCCAGGCCACCTGGCTGGGGGTCCGGCCCGCGTTCGAGGTCCGCAAGGCCCAGGACGGCGCCGCGGTGGCGGCCTACCTCGATGCGGCGGGCGTGCCGGCGGATCGGCCGGTGGTGGTCGTGGTCCACGACCGCGGCCCGAACCCCGACTTCGTGGTCCCCCTCATGGCCCACACCCTGCGCACGCAGCTCCCCCCGGAGCGGATCGCGCACACCTACCTGTACGTGGGCGACCCCGAGACCTTCCTGGAAAGGCGGCCCGACGTCGAGCGATCCGAGGGTAGCGAGCTGATCGACGGCGTGTCGTGGCGGTTCTTCCGCGACGTCCGGCCGCTCTACGACCGGGACCCCATCGCCGTGGTCACCCAGGCGTACAACCTCACGCACTACGGGCGATGGGAGTCCCGGCATCCCGGGTCGGTCGTGGCCCCGAACGTCGCCGTGGTGTCCGGGCCCGTGCTCGCCTCCCCGCTCACCGCGGTCCCCGGGGGCCCCGGCGGGCGGATCGACGGGGTCCGGCTGTCGGCCACGGCCGTCGCCGTCCTCGCCCTCCTCGCCGCGGCCGGCGCCGGGTGGGCCCTGGCCCTGGGCCGGCGCCTGGACCCCTTCGCCGCACTGGCCCTGGCCCCCGCGCTCGGCGTGGCCGGGGTGACGCTCCTCGGCCTCGTCGTGGACGCGGCCGGGCTCCGCCTCGGCGGGGCGGCCGGCGCGGCGGTCGTGCCGGCGGTCGCCGTGTCCGGCGCCGCGGCGGCATGGATCGCCCACCGCCGGGGGGCGTCCGGGGGGCAGGCATGAGCTCCCGACGCCGGGCGTGGCCGGGCGCCGTCGCCGGGGCCAGCGCCCTGTTCCTGGCCGCGTTCCTGGCCTACTTCCTGGTCTACAGGGTCCGGCACTTCGCCCTGCCCCTCGGGTGGGACACCCCCTGGTACGTCTGGCGGGCCGACTTCGTGGCCGCCGAGGGCCTGGGTCCCCTGGGCACCTCGGCCCGGCCCGGCCACGCCCTCCTGTCGGCCGTCCTGGGGGCGGTGACCAGCCGGAGCCAGCTCGAGCTCCAGGTCGTGGTCCCGTTCGTCCTGGTGGGCCTGTTCGCCCTGGCCGTCGGCGCGCTCGTGGCCGAGGGGACCGGCGGCGGCCCGGCCAGGTGGGCCGTGGCCGCCGCGACCACGGCGGCGCTCCTCGGGGGGACCCGGCTGGTCGGTGAGAACGTGGCCAACCTCCTCCACGTGCTCCTCGTGGTGGCCGGCCTCGTGGTGCTCCTCCGCCTGGTCCGAGAGGGGCGAGGCTTCGCCGGCGCCGTCCTCCTCCTCGTCGCCGCGGGGATGGCCCACTGGCTGTTCCTCGGGGTGACCGGCCTGGTCCTCATGGCATGGTTCGGCCTGGCCCTCCCCTCCTCGCTCCGGGCCCGCCGGGCCGGCGTCCCCGTGCGGCGCACGGAGAGCGGGGCCCTGGCCGCGGTGGGGGCGGCAACGGGAGCGGCCGTGGCGGTCGCCGTCTACCCCCTCCTGTCGAGCTCGCTGTCGACCTTCGAGATCAGGGAGGCCACCCGGCGGTTCCTCCCCAAGCTCCGGGAGGACCTCTCCGCGATCGCCGCCCCGGTGGTCGGTCCGGTGGCCGCGGTGGGCGGGGCGGCGCTGTGGTGGGAGCACCGCCGCGACCCCCGTCCCGACTCCGGGGCCGGGACCGCGCCGTTCCTGCGGCTGCTCCTGTCGTGGACCCTGGTCACGCTGGCCGGCCTGGCCTACGCGGCCGTCTCCCTCGACCTCCCCCCTCACCGGTTCCTCACGCTCCTGGTGGCCGTGCCGGTCATGGTCGCCGTCGGCACGGCGGTCGCCCTGGCCGCCGGCTGGGCGTGGCGACGGGGAACCCTCGGACGGGCCGCGGCCCCCGTCCTGGTGGCCGGGGCCGTCGCCGCGCTGGCCCTCCCCGGGATGAGGGTGTGGTACGGACCGGCCGACCTCGTGGACGGGGTCGTCGTTAACGTCCCCGCCGAGGGGCCGGAGCAGTGGTTCGACGTCGCCGCGTTCGACCAGGCCCGCACGGCCGCCGCCTACCTGGAGAGCCTCCCGCCCGATCGGCCGGCGGTCTTCGTGGTGAGCCCGGTGGGGGCCTCGGGGCCCATCTCCACCGCGCTCAAGGAGCGGACGATCCGGGCCGCCCTCCCCCCCGATCGCCAGGAGGACGTGCGGGTCTTCCCCGGATCGCCGGCCGACCTCCTGGCCGGGCGCCCGTCCCTGGTCGGCAACGAGGAGGTGGACGAGGCCAACCTCCCCTACTGGGAGGAGGTCCGCGCGGTCCTCCCCCTGGACCCGGCCGTCCTCGTGCTCGAGGCCCTGGGATCCCGGGAGCACGCCGAGTCCGTGGACAAGCTCGGCGCGACCGGGATCGCCCCGGGGGTGGCCGTGCTCCGCGGGCCCCTTCCGTCGGCGTTCCGGGCCCCAGATCCGGTCCGGCCGGTGCCGACCACCGAGGTGGGCACGGCCTGGGCGGTGCTGATCCTGCTCCTGCTGGCCCTGGCCGGCGCCGGGTGGACCGCCTGGTTCCTGGGTCCGGCTCCCGTGCCCGTCGTGGCGGTGTCCCTGGCCCCGGCCGTGGGGGCGGGGATGCTGTCGCTCGGCGGACTGGTGGCGGCGGTGGCCGGGCTCCCCCCGGGCGGGGCGACGGGCGTCGCAATCTTCGCCCTGGTGACGGTGGCGGGGGCGGCCCTGGCCCTTTACCTCCCCGGTCAGCGGGCGGCCACGAGGGCCACGCAGCAGTAGCCGGGGAGCTCCCGAGGCTCGGCCCGCACCGCGCCGGCCGCGCCCTCCCCCAGCCCCTTTACCAGCGACCGGACCAGCGCGTGGTTCATGGAGCAGACCAGGGGCCGGTGGGTCCGGACCAGCTCGTGGAACGGGCAGTTGCGGAGCAGGACCCCGCCGTCGGTCCGCTCCGGTTCGAACCCCAGCTCGGCCAGGGCGGCCGCGGCC
>JACQTL010000070.1 GCA_016210805.1 Actinomycetota bacterium
CCTCCATGATCGCCTGAGCCGACGCGCCGATAGTGATCGAGCCCTCGGCCCGGTCCGCCATCCCCGACCTCCCGTTCAAAGCGGTTGTGGCGCCAGCCTAGCCCGCCGGGCGCGGGCAGGAGTGCCCATACCTGGGCACCCGGGTGGTCCGAACCGTCCACTCCCCACGGGCCCCCTATCGGCCCGCCCGTGGGGATGTTGGGGGACACATCCCCACGTAGCCTTCGATCGGGTCGCCCGACGCGCGGCCGATCGCTGCGGCCACGGCGGGACCACTAGCCACAGGGGGAGCCATGCGCAGGAGTGGAAGGCTCGGCGGCGCGCTGGTCGCCGCGTTCGTCATCATGGGAGTCCTCGGCGGGCCGAACGCCCTCGCCGCGAAGGCCAAGTCGACCACGGCCCAGTCCGCGATGTTCGCCACGGGGCCGGCCTCCTCCAGCAGCTTCATCGTCGAGGGCACGGAGACGTGGGCCTTCGACGCCGCCGCGGCGGCCGCGTACTTCACGAACCAGTGGGACGGCAACTCCCCCACGGTGAGCTGCACGGGCGGTGGGGCGGGCGGGGTCAACTGCCTGCCCGCCAACCAGCCGGCCGCGCCGTCCACGCCGGCGGCGAGCCCCCAGAAGCTCACGCCCGTCGTCAACTCCAACCAGTGCACCTTCTGGGCGGGCGGCGCCCCCTCCGTCTCGGGCCCGCAGTCCTCGTACACCCAGTCCGAGACGATCGGCGGCCTCAACGGCTCCGGGAACTGGAAGTTCACGTGGACCTTCGCGATCGCGTCCCTCGGCCCCGTCGCACCGCGGACCGCCTGGAACCTCCAGTCGAGCGACCTGAGCCCCGCCGTCTACACGCTGGACGGCTTCCTGGCGGCTCAGTCCACCGTGAAGAAGAGCGCGACCAGGGCCCAGCAGTGGACGTTCAAGACGTCGCACACGATCCGAAACCCCGACGGGTCGCCACGGGTGGCCAACCTCATGGCCAGCCTGTACGACACGATGGGCACCGCGACGATCGCGGACGACGTGCTGCTCGACGCCGCGGCGCTCACGTTCACGGTCGAGACGGGGGTGGACTTCTTCTACTCCCGCAACGCCGGGGCCAGCGGGACGCTCAACCAGCTCGTCGACGGCGCCTTCGTCGACGCGATCCAGGACGGCCTCGTCGCATCGCCGGGCGGCTTCACGGACGACTTCTCCGGGAACGACGCGACCCTGGGCGAGCGTGCGGTCATCGATCCGGTGGACTTCGAGCTGACCTCGGAGGGCAGCTTCCGGGTCGCGGTCACCGGGGTCCTCAAGGGCGTGGACGGCGGCCTGAACCTGCCGTTCGCGACCAGCTCGACCGTGACCGTGACGGCGGGTACCTGCGCCTGACGGCCACGCTTCCCGGAACCGCTCGCGAGGGCCGGTCGAACGACCGGCCCTCGTCGCGCTCGGCCCGTCTCGCTTGACTTCACGGGTCCCTGGGCGTACCGAGGACCACGGCGTTCACCCATGAGCGACGGAGGAACCCGTGACCACCACAGGGAGCGAAGGGGCCGGCCTCCCCGGGGGGAAGGCCCCATCGAGGATCCCCCTCCCGATCCTGGCCCTGGCGCTCCTCCTGGCCCTGTGGACCGCGGCGATCCTGCTCTTCCCCGGCTTCCGGTTCGTGTTCCGGTGGAGCAGGGCCCGCCTGCCCATCGAGACGGCCGGCTTCCTGGTGGCCGTGCTGACCTCCGGCCTGGCGTACCTCCGCTGGTCCCTGACCGGCTCGCGCCGGTTCCTCTACCTCTCGCTGGCGTTCGTCCCGCTCGCCGTCCAGCACCTGGTCTTCGGGGTCCTGGTCTCGCCCGGCCGGCTCGACTTCACGGGCGAGCAGGCCGTGTACTTCTGGACGGCCGGCCGGCTGGCCGCCGCCGGCCTCCTCCTGGCCGGCCTGATCGCCAGGCGGGCCATCGCCGGGTCGCCGTCCGGGGCTTTCCTCAGGCGCCTCGCCGCGGTGCTGATCGGCCTGGGGATCGTCGACGCCGTCCTGTGGGCCGTGCGGGAGGACCTCCCGGCGCTCTCGTCGGGGCTGGCCGGAGGGGTGGACCTCCCCGGCTCGCTCCCCGGCCTCACGGCGGTCGATCTGCTGCTCGGGGTGACCGGCGGGGTCCTGTTCCTGGTGGTGGCCGCGGTCCTGCTCCGGGACCGGGGGCCCTCCGACCCATCCGCGGGGATACTGTCGGCGGCGTTCGTGCTCGCCGCGTTCAGCCACCTCCACTACATGTTCCTCCCGACCGTCTTCACGACCCGGGTCTCCACGGGCGACCTCCTGCGGGTGGGCTTCTCCGTGGCCCTACTCCTCGGCCTGGTCCTCGATGTCCGGGCCACCTACCTCTCCGAGCGGCGCCGGGCCGCGGACCTGGCCATGGCCTATCGGGTCGAGCGGCGCCGGGCGGAGGAGCTGGAGGGCCTGGAGCGGTCCAGGGTGGAGCTCATGCAGATCGTCACGCACGAGCTCCTGCATCCGGTGGCCACGCTCCGCGGATCGGCGGTCACGCTCGCCCGCCGGTGGGACAGGCTCGCCGAGGCGGAGCGGCGCGAGCTCGTGAGCATCATGGAGCGGGAGACGAAGCGACTGCGAGACCTGGCCGAGCACGCCGCCGAGGCGGTGGCCGGGGAGCGGTCGACCTTCTCGATCTCCCCGCGCCCCGAGCCCGCGGAGGCCCTCCTGGCCGAGGCGGCCGACACGTCCCCCGAGCTCCGGGGGGCGGTGGGGGTGGTCGTGGATCCTTCCGCCAGCGGGGCGGTGGTTCGGGCCGAGCGGACCCGCCTCCTCCAGGTGTTCCGCAACCTCCTCGACAACGCCCGCAAGTACGCCGGCGGGGGGCCGGTTACGATCACGGCCGCGGGCGACGACCGCGAGGTGACCTTCTCCGTGCACGACCGCGGCCCCGGGATCGCGGAAGCCGACCTCCCCCGCCTGTTCCAGCGGTTCTCCCGGATCGCCGGCGGCGGGGACGGCCGGGGGTCGGGCCTCGGCCTGTACATCAGCAGGCGGATCGTCGAGGCTCACGGGGGCCGGATGTGGGTGGAGAGCGAGGTGGGCGTGGGTTCCTCCTTCAGGTTCACCGTGCCGAGATGGGAGGAGGGATGAGCCGGCCGATCTCCGTGCTCCTGGTGGACGATCACCGGATGTTCGGCGACGCGATGGACCTCCTCATGAGGAGCGAGCCGGGCCTCCGCGTCCTGGGGGTGGTGCAGACGGCGGAAGAGGCACTGGACCGTTGCCGGGAGTCCTGTCCGGAGGTCGTGCTCATGGACGTGGACCTGCCGGGGATCGACGGGATCACGGCCACCCGGATGGTCCGCGAGGTCTGCCCGGACGCGGCCGTCGTCGTCATCACGGCCCTGAGGGAGATGGATCTCGTGGTCCGCTCGGTCGAGGCCGGCGCCGTCGGCTACGTCCCGAAGACCCGGGCCGCCGACGACCTCCTGGAGACGATCAAGCTCGCCGCGAACGGGGAGATGGTCGTCCCGGACCGGGACCTCCACGGGATCCTCTTCCGGGCCACCCAGCTCCGCGCGAACCGGTCGGAGTCCGACCGCCGGGTCGCCCTGCTCACGGATCGCGAGATCCAGGTGCTCCAGGCCGTGACCGACGGGCTGTCGACGGCCGAGGTGGCCGGGCGACTGCACATCGCTCCGCTCACCGTGCACAGCCACGTGAAGAGCATCCTGGCCAAGCTCGGGGTCCGCTCCAAGCTCGAGGCGGCGATGTTCGCCGTGCGCCATGGGATCGTCGACCTAAAGAGCTGAGCAGGCGGCCTCCCCCCGGGCCCGACGGTACGCTTCCGCCGTCATGGTGGGCGGCGGGCCGATCCGGGCGGTTCTCTTCGACTACGGCCACACCCTGGTCGACTTCGGCCGGACCCAGGAGGCCCTCCTGGAGGCCTACCGGCAGATCCGCGAGCGCATCGAGGCGGCTCTCTCCATGGAGGCGCCGGAGGTCGGCCACCTCATCGACCGGGTGGCGAACGAGGTGGACCGCTTGGTGACCCGGTCGTACGAGGAGCGCCGGATGCAGGAGCTGGACCTGGTCCGGGTGTTCGACGAGGTCCTCCTGGGCGCCCTGGGCCTCACCGTGCCCCCGGACGTCGTCCGGCACATAGTCGCCCTGGACCACTCGGCCTTCTCGCGGAGCGTGACGGTGTCCGGGGAGACCCTGGCGGTGCTCAGGGGCCTGCGGGGCCGGGGGCTCCGCCTCGGCCTCGTCTCGATCGTCGCCCTGCTCCCCGACCTGATGCAGGCCGACCTCGACGCCCTCGGGCTCGGGGAGCTCCTCGACGCGTCCACGTTCTCGAGCGGCCTCGGCGTCCGCAAGCCCGACGGGCGGATCTTCCGCCACACCCTGGACCGGGTCGGGGTCCCGGCCGCCGAGGCCGTGTTCGTGGGCGACCGCCGGTACGACGACGTGATGGGGGCCCGTGACGTGGGGATGCGGACCGTGCGGATGGCCGGCTTCCGGGACGAGGCGGCCGACCCGGCCGGGGGGGGCGGGCCGTCCCCCGGCGAGGAGGCCGACGCGGTGATCCGCGACCTCCGGGAGCTCCCCGGGATCCTGCGGGAGCTGGAGCGAGCTAGCTAGGACGGACCTCCCCCCCTGGCCCGGATGGACTAGCCCGTCGGGACGGGCCGTATCCCCCAAGCGTGGTGTTGGAGTCGCCCATCGGATGGACTCACACTGTCGGTCCTTCGGCCGGCGCGGCGGCCGACCCGCCCCTACCGCGCGGAGGTCCCACATGAGAGCATCGACCGACGCCCACGCGAGGATCGTCGGCGGGCTCCTGGCAGCCCTGGCGGCCACGCTGGTCCTGGCATCCGTCACGGTGGCCGGGGCCGACGACCTGGACACCGACGGGGACGGCCTGGCCCCGGTCACGGCCAGCAACCCCCTGGCGTTCGGGGAGGTCTGCCTGGGCGACGGCCCGTCCCAGACCGCCATCATCGCGGTCAGGCGCGTGGGGGCGGGCCAGGTCTACGCGAACGGGGCCACGGTGACCGTCACCGTGGACCAGGCCAACGGCGCGGGCCTGTCGGCGGTGATGCAGGGCGACGACACGATCGTCCTCCCTGGCGACTGGACCGGCCAGGGCAACGGCACGCAGAGCGCCGACACCGCCCTGGCCACCGTGACCCTCGACTCGGCCACGGCGGGGGTCGGCGCGTTCGCCGGCTCGGTGCAGTTCGACGGCACCGGGAACAAGGACGGGGGCGGCGTGATCACCAGAGGCGGGAACCTGCCCGTCACCGCCGACGTGGTCGAGTGCGAGGGAGACCCGCCCACCGCGGACGTCTCCACTCCCGGCGACGGCACGACCTACGGCCAGAACCAGGAGATCCCCGCGGACTTCGAGTGCGACGGCGTGGACTCCCCCATCGTGAGCTGCACGGGGACCGTCGCCGACGGCTCCCCGATCGACACCGCGGCCCGGGGATGGAAGCGGTTCACGGTGGTCGCCGAGACCGAGGACGGGGACTCGGCGCAGATGACGGTCCGCTACTACGTGGCCGAGCCGTGCAAGGTTCCGCCCACGATCGTCCCGGTGAACGGACAGACCGTGATCGAGGGCACCCCCGGGAACGACGTGATCATCGCCATGGCCAACGTGGACTACACGATCAACGGGTGGGGCGGGACCGACATCATCTGCACCGGGCCGGGCGCCGACACCATCACCGGGGGGGCGGGGAACGACATCATCTCGACCGGCGGTGGGCCAGACACCGTCATGGCCGGCGGAGGGAACGACTGGGTCTCCCTGGGCGGGGGCCTGGACACGGCGCTCGGGGGGGCCGGCAACGACACCCTGCTGGGCAAGCCGGGCGGCGACAACCTGACCGGAGGTGCCGGGGACGACCTCCTGATGGGCAACAAGGGCAAGGACGTGCTCTCCGATGTCGACGGGGTGGAGGGCAACGACGTCCTGAACGGCGGACCAAACAAGGACACCTGCTCCTCGGACCCGGGAGACGCCCAGATCAGCTGCCCATAGCCGCCGCGCGCGCGAGGAGAGGGGCCCCCGGGGGCCCCTCTCGTGTTCCGTGACCAGCCGGGCGCTCAGGCCGAGACCTGAGTGACCTCGCAGTCGACGAACGTGTCCAGGACGTCCCCGATGCAGACGTCGTCGCCCGGTCCGCCGTCGATCAGGTCGGTTCCGGAGCCGCCGGTCAGCGTGTCGTCGCCCGTGCCGCCGTGGAGCTCGTCGTCTCCGGAGGACCCGTGGATCGTGTCGTTCCCCCCGTCGCCCCACACGCGGTCCAGGATCCCGGACCCGGCGTCGATGAAGTCGGGGCCTTCCCCCCCGTGGACCTCGTCGTCGCCGGCGCCCCCGTAGAGCTCGTCGGCCCCGTCGCCGCCGAACAGAAGGTCGTTGGACGCGTCACCGAACAGGTCGTCGTCGCCCGGGCCGCCGTCCAGCTCGTCGTCGTCGCCCTGCCCCTGGAGCACGTCGTTGCCGCCCAGGCCCCGGATCACGTCGTCGCCGAACCTGCCGCACAGCCTGTCGTCCCGGCTCGTCCCGACGAGCACGTCGTTCCCGTTGGTCCCCCGCTTGCAGCCGGCCGCGGTGGCCGCGTTCGCCCCGGCCACGACCGAGCCGACCAGGATCATGGCCACCACCGCCAGTCGGATCCTCGTCGCCATCTCGCGCTCCCTTCCCGGCGCCGCCCCGGAGGGCGGCCATCCTCCCGATCCTCGTTCCTGGTATCGGCGGCCGGCGGCCATGCTTGAACCGGTGGGGGGAGCCGGGATGTCGGCCGGGGCTCAGGCCTGCGCGGAGGAGACCTGGGACACCAGGATGATGAGCGAGAGCACGGAGAGCAGGACCAGGGCCGCCGCTCCGTACAGCATCCACCTGGTGGACAGCACGGGCGGCTCGCCCTCGGCCAGGCGCCGGGCGTCGACGGCGGACATCACGTAGACGGTCAGGGCGGCCAGCAGGAACGAGACGGCCATCGGTCCGAGGGGACCGAGCCCCTTCCCCGCCCGGGACAAGAGGGCCAGGAGGGCGGTGCCGAAGGTCCAGGCGAAAAGGACGGCCCGGGCCACGCCCTCGGCCACCCTCCTCATGCGAACGTGGGCCAGCCCGGGGAACAGGAGCGAGGAGACTACGGCGACCCTCGGCTCCAGCGAGGGCCGGTACTCGGGCTCCTGGAACAGGTCCTTGAACGGCGTGCCGCACACCGCGCACACGTCGCGCTCCAGCGGGTTCGGCTCGTCGCACGATGGACAGAACCACTTGGGCTGAGCCGCGGCGGCCCGCACGATGCGGGGCCGGCGGGCGGCCTGGGGCGTGTCGGAGAGGAGGGAGTCCCCCGGCCCCGGGACCCGGAGCCGGAGCTCCGGGAGGGGTTGCGAGGGTGCCTGCACGGACGGGGCCGTCTCGGCCTCGTAGGTCTCCAGGACGCGCGTGATCGTCTCCAGGACCTCCTCCCGCTTCGGGTCGGGGTCCGGCATGGGGACGGGGGCCTCGGGATCGCCCGAACGCCGGCGGAGCGAGGCCAGGCACTGCCCGCACCACTCGGCGTCCTCGGCAACCAAGGCCCGGCACAGCGGGCATCGCAGCGTGTTGTGCTGGCTCATGCCGGCGACCCGCGCAGGGAGACCATCGCCCGGCGGATCCCCGACCGGTAGGCCAGGACCCGCCGTCCGGGCCACCGCCTCCGGGCGCCGATCCGCGTGATGCAGCTCACCATCGTGCCTTCCTCCAAGGGCTCCAGGTACCACTCGACCTCGGCCTCGAAGCCCCGACCGGCCAGGCGGAGCTCCACGGCCACGTCCGGTCGCTCCCGGAGCACCGAGAACCCGACCGAGCCCACCCCGGGCATCACCAGGCGGCCCGCGCCGGCCGCCCGCACGCCCGGCCACCATGAGGGGTAGCCGGCCGGGTCTCGGAGCACCCGGAAGACCCGCCCCGGCGGGGCGGCCGGCACGAAGCCCTGATCGACCGCCTCGACCCGTACGGGCCTTCCCTGCATCATTCGGCCGTTCGGCCCCGGAACCTGAGCCTCCGGCCGATCAGCGCGAACCCGAGCGCCAGGGCTCCCACGATCAGCAGGAAGATCACGGTGCGGGCCCCTCCCCCGCCGGCCAGGGTGAACGTGACCTCGACGGCCTTTCCGCCGCCGGCGGAGAGCTCCCTCACGACCAGCCGGTGAGGCCCCTCCTCCAGCTCCGGGACCTCGATCCGGACCCTCTCGCCGGCGGCGACCTCGACGGTCACGGCTACCAGGGACACTCCCCCGCCCGAGCGCAGCGTCCCGTCCGGGTCTAGGAACTGCCCGTCGATCTCCACGCGGACCAGAGCCGGGGCCCCGCCCGACGCCGCGGAGGTCCCCTCCAGGACGACGACGAGCGGCGGCTCCACGATCGTGCGGGGCTCGGGCCGCACCACGGCGACCCCGCCGACCACGGGTGACTGCCCGCCCGCGGGGCGCGCTCCGAAGACGACCGACGCCACGAGGACCGGAACGACGGCCCGGAGCCCGCGGCGCATCGCGGATCCCTCAGGCGTACAGGGCCTCGATCTCGTCGGCGTAGCGTTCCATGATGGCCCGCCGCCTGACCTTCAGCGTCGGGGTGATCTCCTCGAGGTCCTGCTGGAAGTCCCTGGGGAGGATCGTCCACCGCTTGATGCCCTCCGCCCTGGAGAACTCCGCGTTCACCGCCTCCACCGCGCCATCCACCGCGGCCCGGACCTCCGGGCGGCCGGCCAGGGCCTCGAGGTCTCCGGGATCGAGCCCCCGCTCCACGGCGAAGCGGCCCGCGGCCTCGGGGTCCAGGGTGATGAGCGCGGACAGGTAGGGCCGCCCCTCGCCCACCACCACGGCCTGCGATATCAGCGGGTGGTACTTCAGCCGGTTCTCCAGCTCCTGGGGGGCCACGTTCTTGCCCGACGCCGTGATGATGAGGTCCTTCTTCCGGTCGGTGATCGTGAGGTAGCCGTCCTCGTCCAGCGCGCCCACGTCCCCGGAGTGCATCCACCCGTCGCGGAGGGTCTCCCCGGTGGCCGCGTCGTCCCTGAAGTACCCTCGGAAGACGTTCCCGCCCCGGACCAGGACCTCGCCGTCCTCGGCGATCCTCACCTCGACCCCGGGGATCGGGGGGCCCACCGTGCCGATCTTGATGCGCTCGGCGGGGTTGAGGGTGGTCGGCCCGGTGCCCTCGGTCTGGCCGTAGACCTCGGCGATCCGGATCCCCACCGCGTGGAAGAACTTGAGGATCTCGGCGTTGATGGGCGCCGCCCCCGAGACGAAGAACGTGCACGCGTCGAGCCCCAGGGCCTGGCGGAGCGGGAGGAACATCCGCTCCTCGGCCTCGTGGAGGCCGTGGGTCATCTCCTCCGCGATCTCGATGCCCTCCTGCTCGAGCTCCACCGCGGCGATGGCCACGTACACCGCCCCCTCGGCGGCCTGGCGCTGCTCCTCGGGGAGCTGGCCGAGCTTGGCCTGGATCCCGGCGTGGAACTTCTCCCACACCCGGGGCACCGCGAAGAACACGGTGGGCCGACAGGCCTGGAGGTCCTCCAGCACCGTGTCCAGGCTCCGGGCGAACCAGACCTCGTGCCCGTTGTAGATCCCCAGGAAGTGCGAGGTCATCCGCTCCGCTATGTGGGACAGGGGGAGGAACGACAGCCGCCGCCCGGCCCCCGGCTCCTCCTGGAACACCTTCAGGAGGGAGCCGCAGGTCCACACCACGTTGTCGTGGGTGAGCATGGCCCCCTTCGGGTTCCCGGTGGTACCGGAGGTGTAGACGATCGTGGCCACGTCCTCCGGCGCCGGGTGGCCCCAGCGCCTCTCGTACAGGCCCTCGTTCTCCAGGTCGAACGTCGTGCCCTGGCCGCGGAGGTCGGAGAACGGCAGAGCGAAGCCGTCGGCTGAGGCCGCGACGTCGTCGAACACCACGGCGTGGCGGAGGGCCGGCAGCTCCGCCCGCTCCTTCTCCACCTTGCGCAGCTGCTCCTCGTCCTCGACGAAGACCACCTTCGCCTCGGAGTGCCCGAGGATGTATCCCACCTGGCCGGGCGAGCTGGTGGTGTACACCGGCACCGTCACCGCGCCGGCGCACATCGCTCCGACGTCGGCCAGGTGCCACTCCGGGCGGTTCGAGGACAGCACCGCGACGGCGTCCTCGGGCTCCACCCCCAGGGAGGCCAGCCCCATGGCCACCTGCCGGACGGCGTCCCCGTACTCGCGCCACGTGATGACCCGCCACTCGTCCCCATCGGAGTGGCGCATCGCGGGCCGGTCGCCCATCGCCTCGACCTGGTCGTGGAACCGCTTGGTGATCGTGTCGCCCGGCATCGTTCCCCCTCTGGGTCCGTGGCCGTGTGCCTCGGCCGGCCCGCCTATCCTGCCGCTTCCCGGAGGAAGTACGCCAGCCGGTCGGCGATCGAGGCCCAGGCGAAGGACCGCTCCACCCGGGCCCGGCCCTCCTTGCCCATGAGCCTCGACCGGTCGGGGTCGGCCAGGAGGGCGGCCACGGCCTCCCCCACGGCCCCGTCCTGCCTCCCGTCGACCACGAGCCCGGTGTGCCCGTCGAGCACGGCCTCGGCCGCGCCGCCCGAGTCGCCGGCCACGACGGCCCGCCCGGAGGCGGCGGCCTCCAGGAAGACGATCCCGAACCCCTCCACCTCCAGCCCGGCCTTCCGGGTCCGGCACGGCATGGCGAACACGTCGGCCGCGGCGTGGTAGAGGGGCAGCTCCTCGTCGCGGACCTCCCCGGCGAAGACCACGGAGCCGCGGGGGGCCTCGTCGGCCAGGGACTCCAGCCGGGAGCGGTACGGGCCGTCGCCGACCACCAGGAGCGTGGCGTCCGGAACCCTCCGGCGGATCATGGGCATGCCCCGGATCAGGGTGTCCTGGCCCTTGCGCTGGACCAGGCGCGAGACGCACACGACGAGCGGCCGGTCGAACACGCGGTGCCGACGGCGGACCTCCTCCCCGTCCAGGTCCGGGCGGAACTCCTCGGGATCGACGCCCGGGTACAGGATGGACAGGGGCACGGAGTACGGGACGGCCGTGCGGATCACCTCGCCGGTGTAGCGGCTCACCGACAGCACCCGTGCGGCCCGGGACGTGGCGAACCGCAGGGCCGACGCGGCGATGGGGGCCAGCGCCGCCCAGTACTCCAGCCCGTGGGTGGCCACCACGTACGGCGTGCCCCTCCGGGCCAGGCCGGGGCCGATCATGGCCAGGGGCAGGGCGTGCCCGAACAGCACCACCCCGGCCCCGGTCTCCCGGATGAGGTCCCTGACCCTGGTGGCCACCTCGGGGGTCGGCCACAGGGTCCGGGCGGCGAACCGGTGGACGGGGAAGGGCTGCTGGGAGTCGAACTCCCGCCACCCCTCCCACCTCGGGGCGAACACCGCCACGCGGTCGGGGGGGAGGTGGGTGACCAGGTTGTGGACGTACTGCTGGACGCCGCCCACCCGGGGAGGGAAGTCGTTCGTCACGACCAGGGTCATGGGGACGTCCATGGGTGCCTATGCTGGCAGAAAGTGAGCGAGCGCGAGACCCCCGATCCGGATCCCGCCGTCCGCCTCCTCGCCGAGGGACGCGGCTGGGTGGACCTGGCCCGGTGGACCAAGGTCCTGGCCTCCGGAGGCGAGGCGGCCTCGTGGCTGCACGACCTGGTTACCGCGGGCGTCGAGTCGCTCGATGAGGGCGGGGCCACCCGCTCGCTCCTGCTCACCCCCACGGGGCGCATCCGCGCGGACTTCCAGGTCCTCCGCCTGGACGAGGGGTTCCTGCTGGTCCAGGACCCCGCTCAGCCCCGGCCGGTCGGCGAGCTCCTGGCGCCCTACGTCCTCTCCGCCGACGTCCGGCTCCGGGACCGCACCGCCGACGTGGCCCTCTTCGCCCTTCCCGGGCGGGCCGAGGCGCCGGCCGGGCTCCCGGGCTGGCGGCCCTCCGCGCTGGGGCCGGGGGTGGACGTGCTGGTCGAGGCGGACCGGGCCGAGGCGGCCAGGGACGCGATGCGGGAGGCGGGGCTCGAGGAGGTGGCCGCTGGAACCGCGGACTCCTGGCGCGTGGCCGGCGGGATGGTCCGGTTCGGCGTGGACCTCTCCGACGACGCCCTCCCGGCCGAGGCCGGGCTGGAGGGGACGATCGACCTGGCCAAGGGGTGCTTCCTGGGCCAGGAGTCGGTGGCCAGGGTCCGGAACCTGGGGCACCCGCCTCGCCTGTTCTTGGCCGCCCGGGGGGAGGGCCCGGTGGCCCCCGGGGACGCCGTGACCGACGGCCGGCGCGAGGTCGGCGAGGTCACCAGCGCCGCCCCCGTGGAGGGCGGCACGGCCGCCATCGTGAGGGTCAGGTGGGACGCCCGCGACGGCGAGCTCCGCACCGTTGCGGGGACCCGGCTCCGGAAGGTGGCCCCGGGGGGGCCGTGACTCACGTGGTGGGGGCCGGCGGGCCGCCGCCCTCCCGCCGGCCCACGTACGGGGGGAACGGGATCTCGATCCCCCGCTCGTCGAAGCGCTGCTTGATCCTGGCCCGGAGCTCTCGCTCGATCTCGAACTTCCGGGCCGGGTGGACCTCGGCGACCACCCGCATCACCACGCTGAAGTCGGCGAGCTGATCCACGCCGAGGAGCCGCGGCCCGTCGATGAACGCCGAGGCCAGCCCCTCGTCCTCGCGGAGCTCGCCGAACAGCTCCTCCAGGATCCCGGCCACCCGGTCCACCTCCTCGCCGTAGGCCACGCTCACGTCCACGATGGCCCTGGCCCACTCCCGGGTCTTGTTCCCCACGACCTGGATGTTCCCGTTCGGTATCACGTGGAGCGTCCCGTCGAAGCTCCGGATCGACGTGATGCGCAGGGTGAGGGCCTCGACCTTCCCGGTGACCTGCCCCGCCGACGTGAGCGCCTGGACGATGTCGCCCACCCCGAACTGGTTCTCCAGGAGGATGAAGAACCCGGAGAGGAAGTCGCGGACCAGGCTCTGGGCTCCGAAGCCGAGGGCCACGCCCACGATCCCCGCCCCGGCCAGGAGGGGGGCCAGGTTCACGCCGAACTGGTCGAGCACCAGGAGCAGGGCCATCGTCCAGATCACCACGCCGACCGCGCTGGACAGGGTGTGGGCCAGGGTGGCCGTCCGGCGCAGGTTCGGCTCGGCCGCCGGGTCGGCCGACCCGGCCAGCCGCCGTTCCAGGCGGCGGACCCCCAGGCGGGCCAGCAGGGAGACGAGGACGGCGACGGCGGCGATCACGGCCACCCTGGCCCCGTGCGACCGGAGCCATCCCAGCGAGGTCAGCTCGACGTGCTCGGCCAGGACCCCGCCCAGCGTCCCCAGGCCCGCCAGCTACACCACCCCCTCCCGCCGGAGCTCCGCGACGGCCGCCGCGTCGAGGCCGGACTCGGCCAGGACGGCGTCCGTGTGCTCGCCGAGCCCGGGGGCCGGTCGGAGGGCGGCCGGGGCCGCCCCGTCGAAGCGGATCGGCCCGCCCGGCCCCACGGCCGTGCCCTCCACGGTGGCCACCATCCCCCGGTGCGCGACCTGGGGGTCGCGGACCGCCTCCGCCAGGTCGTTCACCGGGCCGACGCACACGTCGAGCTCGGCCAGGTCGGCGAGCCACTGGTCCCTGCCCCTGGTGGCGAAGATCTCGGCCAGCCGCCCCGCGATCTCCTCCTGGCGCTCGGGCGGGGCGTACTGCTCGGGCTCGAGCTCGGGGACCCCGAGCGCCGCGCACAGCGCGGCCCAGAACCGGGGCTCCAGGGCTCCGACGGTAAGGTACCGGCCGTCCCCGGCCCGGTAGACCCGGTAGCAGGCCAGCCCGCCGGAGAGCGAGGCCCGGCCCCCGTCCTGGGCGACCCCCGTGGCCAGGTGCTCGCCCAGGTGGATCGAGAGCCAGCTCACCACGCCGTCCAGCATCGAGACGTCGACGAACCGCCCTTCCCCGGTCCGCTCCCG
>JACQTL010000071.1 GCA_016210805.1 Actinomycetota bacterium
GATCACGGCGTGCCCGCCGAGCTCGGAGATCCCCACCTCGAAGGAGACCCTGGTGCGTGTGGAGGGCTTCTCGAAGATCACGGCCACCGACCTGCCGGCCAGGCGCCCGGCGTGGTCACCGGGCGACGCCTTGACCTTCGCCGACAGGTCCAGGACCCCTTGCAGCTCCTCCGACGTCAGGTCGTCCACGGACAGGAAATGGCGGACCATGGTTCGAGTCTATCCCCGGGTCCGTCGTCCCGTGAACGATGGCCGGACGGTAAACCGCCCGGCCGGGCCGGGACTTGACGAGGTGTGGTCGCGTGAGGGTCGATCCCGCGTTCCAAGAGCTCTACCGGGAGGAGTTCCCGGCGGTGTTCCGGGCCGCCCACGCCCTGTGCGGCGACCGGGCGCTGGCCGAGGACGCGGCCCAGGAGGCCTTCGCCAGGGCCCTGGAGCGGTGGTCCAGGCTCCGGGACCGGCCCTGGGCCGCGGGGTGGGTGGTCACCACCGCGCTCAACGTGGCCCGGCGTGCCCTGCGCAGGCGGCCGGACGCGCCGGCCGACGCCCGGGTGCAGGTCGAGCCCGACGACCGGCTCGACCTGGTCCGGGCCATCCGGAGGCTGCCCCGCCGGCAGCAGGAGGCGGTGGTGCTCCGGTACGTGACCGACCTGCCGGTGGCCGAGGTGGCCCGGGCGATGGGGGTGGAGGAGGGGACCGTGAAGTCCCATCTGGCCCGGGCCAGGGCGGCCCTGGCCCGGGAGCTCGGAGGGGAGCGGATCGATGGCTGACGAGCTGACCAGGATCCGCGAGACCCTCGGAACGGTCGAGCCCCCCGAGCCGCGCCTCGAGACGGTCGTCCGCCGGGCCCGGCGCCTGCGTCTGCACCGCATCGGGGCGGCCGGCCTGGTGGCCATCGTGGCCGCTGCCGGCATCGGGCTCCCCCTGTGGGTACTGGCCGGATTCG
Source organism: Actinomycetota bacterium (assembly GCA_016210805.1). Lineage (GTDB taxonomy): Bacteria > Actinomycetota > UBA4738 > UBA4738 > JACQTL01. The sequence continues at coordinate 947 of JACQTL010000071.1, forward strand.
GCTCCGAGGTGGACCGCACACCCGGCGGGCCCGCCCGCGCGATCGACCTGGCCGTCTCGGTCCCCGATGGCTGGGACGCCCGAGTGCTGGAGCAGGAGGGCGGTGCCCTGCGGCTCGAGGTGGCGAACTACCCGCTGCCGGACGACATCCCCGGGCCTCCCCTCGCGGAGCTGTGTGCCGGTGCCGTTCCGGAGGACGTGATCCCGTGCGAGGAGGCCATCCGGATCGCGGAGGTCGAGGGGATCTCGGGGGACCGCCCTCCCGTCTCCGTGTTCCTGGAACTCCGACCCGCGACCGGCGGAGATGAGGTCGCGGCCTGGGTCGTCGGCTACGAGGACGTCCTCCAGCCCCTCTTCGGGCCTGTGGGCCGACCTCCGCCCGACTGCTCGATGGGGCCCTGGAGCGTGGTCATCGACGCGACGACCGGCCGGGTCATCAGCGAGGGTGGAACCGGGCTGGCGGCCGTCCCCTGCGAGGGCGAAGGCTCTCGGCTGGGCGCGGACCAGGTTCGCGTCGTGATCGTGGACAGGACCCCCGAGATCGCTCCTCCCGGCGCCGAGGGCGATGGGGAGCCCGGATTCAGCGACGAGGACTTCGAGGCGGTGGACGGCCCGGTGGTGCTCGGCGCGAGCGACTTCGGCGTTCGGGTGGAGGGGAGGCATCCCGAGCACGCCATCGCCCTTCGCAGCGCGCGGATCCAGGGCGTCCCGCTGACCATCCTGGCCGAGTTCGGCACCGACCCCGCCCCGGTGGAGCTTCTCCGTCAGGTGAACCGGATCCTCGCCACGCTGCAGGTCAGCGCTCTGCCGACCGACGGAAGGACGCCTGGACCTCCTCCCACACCAGCTCCAACCGACCCGCAGGGCGCCACCGTCCGGCATGCCGACGTGGACGACGGGCTGGCCATCGAGCTCCCGGCGGGGTGGACCTTCCGACAGGACCCCTCGGGGCCGGACGACCCGGGGACGGTCTTCGCCTTCGGGACCTGGGCGTTCCCCACGGGCGGCGACTGCGCGCCGACCGCCGCCCAGGCCGAGCTCCCCGACGACGGCGCCCTCGTCTGGGTGATCGAGTACCTCTCTCCCGAGACGCTCCAGTTCGTAGCCCCCGGCCCGGAGCCCCGGCCGGAGAGCTTCGCCCTCGACCCAGCCACGCTGGCCACGTACGAGTGCTCGCTCGTGCCCTCGCACATGGCGATGTTCTCCGAGTTCGGCCGGGACGGGCGGGTGTTCCAGTTCCACGCCGCGTTCGGGCCCGACGCCGGGGAGGAAACCCGCGAGCAGGTGCTCGCCGCCCTCGACTCCCTGGATGTGACCGCTCCTGTGCCGGACGGGTGTCCCGCCGGGACCGGCCCGTGGTCGGACAACGAGTGTCCCTGGCCGGCCTGGAGCCGGGCGGTCCTGGAGAAGGCCGGCTACCGCGTGACCGGGGACACGGGGTCGGCGCTGGTCGCGCGGTCGAACGGGGCGGGCATCTACTTCTGGGCCTTCCCCCCGGAGGACGCGCGCCCGCTCCCCGAAGCCCTGTCCGACGAGGGGTATCGCGTGCTGACGACCGTGGACGGGGTCGAGGTGTTCACCGACGGCATCCGCGCTGCCTGGGCGGTTCAGGGCCTCTGGGTGTGGGTCGAGGGAGGGCCCGTGGACCGGCTACCCGGCGTGGACGCGGTGGAGCCGCTGGTCCGGGCGAGCCTGGCGGTCGACTACGACGCGATAGACACGCGCTGACCGCTACCCGGCGCGGAGCTCGGCAGCGAAGTCGGCGGAAAGGCGCTCGACGATCCCGGCCACGGCCCGGTCGGCCTCCTCGTCCGTGAGGGTCCGGTCTGGGGCCCGGAAGTCCACCGAGAAGGCCAGGCTCTTGCGGCCCGCAGGCACCGGCTCTCCCGTGAACACGTCGAACAGCTGGACCGACGCGGTGAGGCCGGCCGCCTCGGTGGCCTCCCGGATGGCCCGGCGGACCGCGCCGGCGGGGGCCCCCTCCCCCACCACGAACGCCAGGTCCCGGTGGACCGGGGGGAACCGGGGGACGTCCCGGTAGACCAGCTCGGAGGTGGCGTGGCCGGCCAGCACGGTGGCGTCGAGCTCGGCCACGGCCACCCGGCCCGGGAAGCCGAGGCGTTCGGCGACGGCGGGATGCAGCTCGCCCACCGTGCCGGCCGTCTCCCCGGCGACCTCCACGGACGCCGAGCGTCCGGGGTGGAACGGCTCGCCGGCCGGGCCTCCCAGCGCCCAGCCTTCGATCCCCATGGCGTCCATCAGCGCCTCGACGGCGCCCTTCGCGTCGAAGAAGTCGCCCTCCCGCTCGTCCTCCCACCAGTGGACCGGCGGCGACCCGGCCATGGCGAGGGCCACGTGGTCCCGCTCGTCCAACGGCTTCCCGTCGGGCCCCGGGTCCCCGGTGAAGAAGGCCCGGCCCACCTCGAACAGGGCAGCGCCGGGGACCTGGCGGGCGATGTTCCGCCGGAGCGTGGCCAGGAGGCCGGGGACCAGGCTCGTCCGGAGGTAGGCCTGGTCGGCCGCGATGGGGTTGGCCACCCGGATCGCGCCGCCCGGTGGATGGCCCATCATGGCCAGGTCCTCCTCCGAGACGAACGAGAACGTCTGGGTCTCCCGGAGGCCCGCCCGGACCAGGGCCTCCCGCAGGCGTCCCCGGAAGGCGTGCTCGGGGTCGTATCCCCCGGTCTGGCGGACCGGGGGCAGGGTCTCCCCCACCCGCTCGTACCCCTGGAACCGGACGACCTCCTCGATCAGGTCGATCTCCCGCTCGACGTCCACCCGGTACCCGGGGACCTCGGCCACGATCTCGCCGTCGTCGGAGACCTCCACGCTCATGCCCAGACCGGACAGGGCCTCCTGCACGTCCTCGCGGCTCACCTCGTAGCCGAGCACCAGGGAGGCGCGGCTCGGGCGCACGCTCACCTTCCGGCGCATGGGGGCCTCCCCCACGTCCACCGCCCCGGCCAGCACCGTTCCCCCCGACCACTCGGCGATGAACCGCGACGCCCGGTCGGCGGCCCGGGGGATCCGCTCGGGGTCCACTCCACGCTCGAAGCGCATGTTGGCCTCGGTTCGCAGGCCCAGGCGGCGGGCCGTGCGCATGATCCCCACGGGGGCGAAGTACGCGCTCTCCAGCAGGACGTCCGTGGTCCGATCCGATACCTCGGCGGCCGCCGAGCCCATCACGCCGGCGATCCCCACCGCCCTGGCCCGGTCGGCGATCAGGAGGTCCTCGGCCGTGAGCGGCCGCTCGACGTCGTCGAGGGTGACGATCCGCTCCCCCTCCTCCGCTCGGCGGACCACGATGGCCGACCCCTCCAGCAGCGCGAGGTCGAAGGGATGCATGGGCTGGCCCATCTCGAGCATCACGTAGTTCGTGGCGTCCACCACGTTCGAGATCGGACGCATCCCCGCGGCGGTGAGCCGGGCCTGGACCCGGAGCGGCGACGGCCCGATCGCAACGCCGCGGATCACCCTGGCCAGGTACCGGGGGCACCGCTCGTGGTCGAGGACCTCCACGGTGGCAGCGTCCTCGGCCTTCCCGTCCCCCTCCGGAACGGTCGTGTCCGGAGGCGTGAACGGGACGCCGGTGGCCGCGGCGACCTCCCGGGCCACCCCGATCACAGACATCAGGTCGGGCCGGTTCGGCGTGACCTCGACGTCCAGCACGGCGTCGTCCAGGCCGTAGGCCTCCTTGAAGTCGGCCCCCACCGGGGCGTCCGGAGGAAGGACGAGGATCGCGCCGCCCTCCGGCGAGACGCCCAGCTCCCGGGGCGAGCAGAGCATGCCGTTCGACACCACGCCGCGGATCTCCCGGCGGCCCAGCGGCTCCGGCAGGGTCGGCACCCGGGCCCCGGGCGGCGCGAGGGGGACCAGGTCCCCGGCGGCCATGTTCCGGACCCCGACCACCACCTCGAGCTCCCCGGAGCCCGTGTCGACCCGGGCCAGGCAGAGCTTCTCGGAGCCGGGATGGTCGCGCACCTCGAGCACGCGGGCCACGACGACGCCGGAGAGCCCCTCCCACGGCCGGAGGATCGCCTCCACGCCCGCGCCCTTGCGGGTCAGGAGCTCGGCGAGCTCCTCGGCCGAGAGGCCGGTCGGGCAGAGCTCCCGGAGCCACGACAGGAGGACCTTCACGCGGCGGCTCCCGCCATCCGCCCGGCCCTCATCCGACCCGCTCGAACTGCTCGAGGAACCTGACGTCGCCCTCGTAGAACATCCGCATGTCGGGCACGCCGTACCGCAGGAGCGCCACCCGCTCAACGCCCATGCCGAAGGCGAACCCCGTGTACCGCTCGGCGTCGTAGCCCACGTTCTCGAGCACGTTGGGATGGACCATCCCGCAGCCCAGGAGCTCGATCCATCCCGTGCCCTTGCACGTCCGGCACCCCCGGCCCCGGCAGATGAAGCAGGACACGGCGAGCTGGGCGCCCGGCTCGACGAACGGGAAGTAGTCCGGCGTCATGCGGACCCTCTGATCCTCGCCGAACATCGCCTTGGCGAACGCGAGCAGGGTGCCCTTCAGGTCGGCGAACGTGATGCCCTCGTCCACCGCCAGCCCCTCCACCTGGTGGAACACGGGGAGGTGCGTGGGGTCGGGGGTCTCCTTCCGGTACACGCGGCCGGGGGCCACGATGTGGACGGGGGGCTCCTGCCCCTCCATCGTGTGGATCTGCATCGCCGAGGTCTCCGTGCGAAGGAGCAGGTCACCGGGGCCCGGCACGTCCAGGTAGATCGTGTCCTTCTCGGTCCGGGCCGGGTGGTCCGGGGGGATGTTGAGAGCCGTGAAGTTGTACCAGTCGGTCTCCACCTCGTCGCCGGTGACCACGCGGTAGCCCATCCGCACGAAGATCTCGCAGACCTGCCGCTCGACAAGGGTGAGGGGGTGCAGCGAGCCGGCCCGGGGGCGGCGTCCCCGGAGCGTGACGTCGACCCGGTCGGACTCGAGCAGCCGCCGGCCCTCGGCCTCCTGGAGAACCACCCGGCGCTCCTCCACGGCTGAACGGAGGGCCTCCCTGACCCCGTTGACCCGCCGCCCGACCTCGCGCCGGGCCTCCTCGGGGAGCGATCCCAGGGAGCGCTGGACCCCCGAGAAGGGTGCCTTGCGCCCCAGGGCGGCCACCTGGGCGGCCTCCAGCTCGTCCAGCGAGCCGGCCGAACGGATGCCGGCCAGCCCCCGCTCCAGCGACTCCTCGAGGATCCGCGCCGCGTCGGTGGCGTCCATGGCTGCCATTGGGTTCGCAAGTCTAGCGAGGATGGTCCGCGGGGAAGCCCGGGGCCCCGGGACGCTCAGTCGCCGTCCAGGCGGACCCCAGGGATCTCGGCCCGGCGGTCGGGGGGGTCCCGGCGCTCGTACCCCCACCCGCCGTCCAGGCGCTCGGTCCCCGTGGTCTTCTCCTGGCCCTCGGCCACCATGCGGAAGGCCTCCACGATCCCCGGGACGAGCAGCACGCGGCCGGCGCCGTCGCGGGGCATGTGCCACCGGAACTCCTGGACCGTCCCCAGCTCGATCATGGCCTCCCGGAGCTGCCCGTACAGCCCCCGGAGCCTGACGACCAGCGCCAGCAGCCCGCACGTGGAGAAGAACGAGTAGGGCTCCACCTCCCGGAGGGCCTCGCGGAAGGAGGCCTCGTCGCCGAACGTCCGGACCCGCCCCCTGAGGTCCTCCCCGGCGCTCCGGGCGGTGCACAGCACGGCGTGGGGGCGCACGTCCACCACACCCCCCACCGCGAACTGGTAGTCGCGGAACTCCTCCGCCGAGCACGGGTTCCCGCTCTCCCGGTGGGCCCGGCGGATGGCCCGGTCCAGGTCGTCGGCGTGGGTGACCAGGAGGTCGAGCGGGGCGACGTAGTAGCCCATCCGGACCCAGGTGCTCCCGTCGCGCTCGAACACGATGGGCGAGCCCAGGGACGGCGGGATCCACACCGCGAGGAGGACGCGCCGGAGGATCTCCAGGAGGGCCTCCTGGCGCCCAGGGAAGAGGGTGAAGTCCCTGGGGGGCACGAGGGGGAGGAGTTCCTCGGGAGCCTCGGCGCCGACCAGCCGCTGGAGGTCGGCGGCCAGATCGGAGGTCTCCCAGGTGGCCACGTCCTCGAAGGAGAGCGTGCGGGAGCGCTCCACGAAGAACGTCTCGGCGTCGAAGCGCTCCGGGTCCACGTACGGGTCTATCGCGGCCACGACGAGGGTCCGGAGCCTGTGCAGGAGGATCAGGAGGGCCAGGGAGTGGAGCTCGGCCTGGTGCTTGGCCGATCCGAGGTCCTGGAGGGCCATGGGGTCCAGCCCGGAGAGCTGGGTCCGCCGGAGGGCCGGCTGGGCCAGGAAGTCGAGGACCTGCCTGGCGTTGTCCGTCTCGGGGTAGTAGCAGACCCCGTCCGGGAACCACGGGAAGAGCGGGTCGTCGCCGAACAGCCCCACCCGGGCCAGGACGAGCGCCAGCTCGCTGGCCGAGGCCACCCGCATCACGCGGTAGAGGGCCTCGGCGTTGGCCACGGAGAAGAAGCCGTTCTCGCCGCTCCGGATCACGTAGGGCGGCCGGATCTCCTCTCCCCGATCGAACAGGGCCGGCTCGGAGGGCGGACCGTCGAGGGGGACGGTGAGGGGCCGGTGGGCCCGGATGTAGTGGCCGATCCGCTCCTCCCGCTCCCGGCGGTGCCCCGCCTTCGCCCGGCCCGGGCCGTCGTCCTGGGGGTCCCTGGGGAACAGCTCGTCCACCTTCACGTCCAGGAGCCTCTCGCGGACCGCCCCGTGCAGGGGGATCCGCTCCCTGACCCTGACCTCGTCGACGCCGATCGCCGCCGCCGTGATCAGGGTCTTCAGGCCGGCCTCCCGGTAGAGCCCGGTGATCCGCTCGGCGAACACGTGCTTGTCGGCCAGGAACCGGTCCCGGGCGGCGTGGGCGAACCCCAGCCGGATCTCGGTCGAGACGCCGCCGTTCCCGTCCGGGCCCTCGTCGTACATGCCACCCACCCCGGTGGTGTGGGCGATCAGAACCTCGTCGGCCAGGGACTCCCTGACCACGGCCAGGTCGTCGCGGAGGGCGTGGAGGAACCGGGTCTTGAGGTCCTGGACGTCCTCCGGCCCCAGGCCGTCGACCTGCTCGACCGCCGCGGACAGGTCGCCCTCGTGGTAGGCCACCACCGACGGGATGGGGATCCCGACCTGGACCGAGCGGTACCGCTCGATCCCTCGGGGCCCCAGCCACCGCTCGCGGTAGGCCTTGAGGAACGCCGTGAACGGCGCCGCCGCCTCGATGGCCGCCTCCAGCGCCTCGCGCACGCGCCGGGCCCCGTCGCCGAGGCTCGCCCCCAGCTCCGCCAGGAACGCCTCGACCTGCCGGCCCCGCTCGTCGGGGGACCGCGACCGGATCCCCCGGAGGCCGGGGAGCGCGGCGATGCCGAACCGCTCCTGGGCCACGAACACGCCGCTCGCCGTGATCAGCCCCGACCCCATGCGGGAGGGAGCCGGGGCGCCGCGGGACTGGAGGAACCGGCGGAGGCGACGCTCGAACTGCCGGAGCTCGGGCCCGGTCACGGCCGTGGTGACGAGGACCGGCACGTCGTCCGGACCCGGCGGGGCCACGGCGAACATCTCCTCGTAGATCGAGAGCATCTGCAGGAGAGCGGTGCCGCCGACGGCGCCCGTCCCCCCGAAGAAGACGTGGACGTCCCGGTACCGGTCGCCGGACCGGGCGGCCGCGGAGATCTTCGGCCCGAGGCGCTCCCGCTTGTATCCCATCCGTTCCCCCCTACCGCCGGCGGGCCCCGGCCCGCTAGAAGCTACCCCACGGGCACGCGGGCCAGGAGGTGGAGGGCCCCGCCCCGGACCTCGGCCGTGACGTCCCCCCCGGCGGCCCGGGCGATGCCCCTGGCCACGTACATGCCCATCTTGGTCCCCCGCCCGGAGCCCGGCGAACGGGCTCCGAACAGCGCCTCGACCTCCCCCGGCTCGACCGCCGCCCCGGCCCGGTCCATCTCGATCTCGAGCGCTCCTTCCCCGACCCGGCCCCGGACCGCCACCGGCCCCTCTTCGGCCCACCACACGGCCGCCTCGAGCATCGCCCCGACCACCAGGCGGATCCGCTCCGGGTCGACCACCGCGCGGACGTCGCCCCCCTCCCAGCCGACATCGAGCCCGGAGGTCCCCCGCTCCGCGGACGCAGCCACCCCCTCGACCAGGGGCCGCACGTCCACGGGCTCGGGGTGCAGCTCCAGCCCCCCGCCGGACAGGCGGGCGGCGTCCACCAGGAGCTTGACCACGACGTTCAGCCGCTCGGCGTCGTGGGCGATGGCCTCCAGCATGTGGGACCGCTGCTCCTCGGCCAGGTCAGCCCACCGCCGGCGGAGCGTGGTGACGAACCCCTTCACCGCCGTGAGGGGCGAGCGGATGTCGTGAGCGGCGGCGGAGATGAGGTCCTCCAGCCGCGCGCCCCCCTCCCTCCCCGGCCGGCGCTGCCTTGCCGCCTCGAACAGGCACACGGTGGCCGCGGCGGCGAGGTTGAGGGACTCGGCCCGTCCCCCGAGCGGGACGCGGACGGTCGCGTCGGCCAGGGCCGCGATCTCGTCGGGGAGGCCCCAGGCCTCGTTCCCGAACAGGAACGCCGTGGGGGCGGAGAGGTCGAGGTCGTAGAGGTCCTCCCGGCCCGAGCCGGCCGTGGCCAGGACCCGGAGCCCCCGGTCTCGCATCGCGGCCACGGCCGCCTCCCCGGAGGGCTCCCTCACCACCGGGAGGTGGAACACCGAGCCGGCCGAGGCCCGCACGGTCTTCGGGTTGTAGACGTCCACCGACGAGCCGCAGAACACAACGGCGTCGGCCCCCGCCGCGTCGGCCGAGCGCAGCACGGTGCCCGCGTTCCCGGGATCGCGCACCGCGTAGAGCAGGGCCACCAGCCCGGGCTCGGCGGGAAGGTCGGCCAGGGGGACGTCGAGCATCGGGGCCACGGCGACCAGGCCCTGGGGGGTGACGGTCGACGTGAGGACCCCCATCACCGGCTCGGAGACGTGGATCACCTCGACCCCGGCCTCCCGGGCCCGGCCCACGATCGGGTCCAGCCGGTCGCGGTCGGTGTGGAAGAGGACCTCTATGCCCCGGGGCGAGTCCAGGGCCTCCGCCACGCCCTGGGCCCCCTCCACCAGGAACCGTCCGTCGCCGTCGCGGAGCGCGCCCTTCTTGAGCCGCACGGCCTGGGCGACCTTCCGGTTCCTGGGGGACGTGATCACGGGGCGCTCCTCCCGGGCCGGCGGCGGCCCCGGGCCACCGGCGCCTACGACCCGGAGGCGCCCCTCGCCGCGTCCACGAGCGACCGGAAGGCCGCCGGGTCCCGGACCGCGATGTCGGCCAGGACCTTGCGGTCCAGCTCGACGCCCGCCTCACGGAGCCCGTGGATGAAGGTCGAGTACGACATGCCGTTCTGCCGGGTGGCGGCCCCGATGCGGGTTATCCACAGGCGCCTGAAGTCGCCCTTGCGGGCCCGGCGGTCCCGGAAGGCGTAGGCCCCCGAGTGCATCACCTGCTCCTTGGCCACCCTGAGGCGGCGGGACCGGGCGCCCCGGTACCCCTTCGCCGCCTCCAGGATCTCCCGGCGCTTCTTCTTGGCGTGGACCGATCGCTTGATCCTGGCCACGGCCTACTCCCCCAGGAGCCGGCGGATCGTCGTGGCGTCCGAGGTGCTCCGCACCTCTGACATGCCCTCGATCCGCCGCCGTCGGCTGCCGGACTTCTTGCGCAGCATGTGGTTCCCGGTCGCCTTGCGGTGCAGCACCTTGCCGTTCCGGGTGACCCGGAACCGCTTGGCCGCTCCGCGGTGCGTCTTCAGCTTCATCGCTACCTCGTCATCCCTGCGAGGTCGTCGCCTCGGTGGCCGGCTCACGCCGCTCCGCCGCCGACGCGCCCCTCGCCTCCTGGTGCTTCTTGGAGGGGGCGATCACCATCACCATGTTCCGGCCGTCGAGCTTGGGGTACGCGTCCACCTGGGCGGTCTCCCCGAGGTCGGCCACCAGCCGGTCCAGGATCTTGCGACCGAGCTCGGTGTGGGCCATCTCGCGCCCCCGGAACATGATCGTCACCTTGACCCGCGCCCCCGTCCGGAGGAACCGCTCGACGTGGCCCTTCTTGGTGGCGTAGTCGTGGGGATCGATCTTCGGACGGAACTTGATCTCCTTGACCTCGACCCGGACCTGCTTCTTGCGCGCCTCCTTCTGACGGATGTCGCGCTCGTACTTGTACTTGCCGTAGTCCATGATCCGGCACACGGGCGGCTGGGCCTGCGGAGCCACCTCCACCAGATCGAGATCGAGGTCCCGGGCCCTCTGGAGCGCGTCCTGGGTCGAGACGATGCCGATCTGGGCACCGTCCGGCCCGACCAGGCGCACCTGGGGAGCCCGGATCCTGTCGTTTATGCGCGGATCAAGAGAGACCCCGCATCACCTCCTACCGAGAAACGGGCACCGACGAACCCTCGCCGGCGCCCACGGATGGAACCTGAACCATGTGGACATCGAGTATACGGGAAGCGGCGAGCCCCCGGGAGGTCCCGAGGGCTCCGCGCGCGGCTGGACGAGGCTAGGCCAGCGCCTTCACGTTCGCGGCCTGCTTGCCCTTCGGCCCGTCGACGATGTCGAACTCGACCTCCTGGCCCTCGGCCAGCGACCGGTACCCGTCGCCGACGATCGCCGAGAAGTGGACGAACACGTCGTCCCCGTCCTCGCGCTCGATGAAGCCGAAGCCCTTCTCGTTGCTGAACCACTTCACATGACCGACCGTGGCCAAGTCCTTCTCCTCCTCGCGACGCGACGCCCCCTCGGGGGGCCGAAACGCGCGGGAGCGTAGCACCGGCGCGCCGGGGAGGGCAACGGGTCGCCGGGGCTCCGCCCCGCCGGCTACCACTCCGGCTCGAGGGGGCGGCCGTAGTCGTCCTGGAGCCGGAACGTGTCGTCCTCGGTGGTGTAGCCCTGGGCGATCTCCAGGACCCGCCCCCGGGTGGGGCCCGTGTTCGTGATGCGGTGCGGCTCCTCCGAGGAGACCATGAACTCGTCCCCGGGGCGGGCCTCGACCACGCGGTTGCCGATCTGGATCCTGAGCCCCTCGTCGAGGACGATCCACTGCTCGTCGCGGAGCTGGTGGTAGTGCTCGCTGGTCTCCTGCCCGGGCTCGATCGTGATGATCCGGACCGAGGACGGCTGGTTCAGGGCGTAGGTGGTCACCTTGCCCCACGGCTTCTCGACGATCACGACGCACCGCCTCCCGAGCTCGCCTGCTCCATCACCGAGACCATCTCCATGGCGGCCAGGGCGGCGTCCCAGCCCCGGTTGCCGTGGCGGCCGCCGGCCCGGTCCATGGCCTGGTCGAGCGTATCGGTCGTGAGCACCCCGAACATGACGGGAACCCCGGCGGCGAGCCCCGCCTCCAGGACCCCCCGGGCCGCGGCCGCGGCCACGTGCTCGTGGTGGTCGGTCTCCCCCCGGATCACCGCCCCCAGGCACACCACGGCGTGGTACGCACCGCCGGAGGCCAGCGTCCTGGCGGCCAGGGGCAGCTCGAAGGCCCCCGGGACCCAGACGACGTCGACGTCCTCGTCGGCCACGCCCGCCTTGCCCAGGCCGGCCAGGGCGCCATCCACCAGCTTGCGGACGACCATCTCGTTGAACCGGGAGGCCACGACGGCCACCCGGCGGCCCGCCCCGTCCGGGGTGCCGCGGTAGGTGGTCACGGCCCGGTCGGCTCGGCCGCCTCGCCGACCCGGGGCGGGACCTCGGGACCCTCCAGGTTGTCCAGGAGGTGCCCGAGCTTCTCGCGCTTCGTGCGGAGGTAGGAGAGGTTCTGGGGGGTGGGGTGGGTCTCCAGCGGGACCCGCTCGACGATCGCGAGGCCGTACCCCTCCAGCCCGGCCCGCTTCGTCGGGTTGTTCGTGAGCAGGCGCATCGTCCGGACTCCCAGGTCGTAGAGGACCTGGGCGCCGATCCCGTAGTCGCGGGGGTCGGCGGCGAAGCCCAGCTCCACGTTCGCCTCGACCGTGTCCCGGCCCTCCTCCTGGAGCTTGTAGGCCCGGAGCTTGTGGGTCAGTCCGATGGCCCGGCCCTCGTGCCCGCGGATGTACAGGACGACCCCCCGTCCCTCCCGCCCGATCTGGGCCAGGGCGTCGTCGAGCTGGGCGCCGCAGTCGCACCGGAGCGAGCGGAAGACGTCCCCGGTCAGGCACTCGGAGTGCACCCTGACCAGGATCTCCTCCCCGTCGCCGATGTCCCCGAGGACCATGGCCACGTGGACCCGCTCGTCGACCGTGCTCTCGAAGGCGTAGGACCGGAAATCGCCGTAGGCGGTGGGGATCGTGGCCTCGGCCACCCGGCGGATCAGCTTCTCCCTCCGCCGGCGGTACTCGATCAGGTCGGCGATCGAGATCAGGCGGAGGCCGTGGCGGCGGGCCACCTCGACGAGCTCCGGGAGCCGGGCCATGGAGCCGTCCTCACGCATGATCTCGCATATCGCCCCGGCGGGGAACAGCCCGGCCAGCCGGGCCAGGTCAACGGCGGCCTCGGTGTGGCCGGCCCGCTTGAGCACCCCGCCCTCCTGGGCCCGGAGCGGGAAGACGTGCCCAGGCATGATCACGTCGCCCGGGCGGAGGTCGGGCTCGGTGACCGCCCTGATCGTGGCCGCTCGGTCTTGCGCGCTGGTCCCCGTGGTGGTCCGGCCCTTCACGTCGATCGAGACGGCGAACGCGGTCTCGTGGCCCCCCTCCCGGTGGGCCACCATCAGGGGGATGCCCAGGTCGTCCAGGCGCTCCCCCGCGCAGGGCATGCAGACGATGCCCCGGCCGTGGGTGACCATGAAGTTGATCGCCTCGGGGGTGACCGTCTCGGCGGCCATCACGAAGTCGCCCTCGTTCTCGCGGTCGGCGTCGTCGACCACGATCACGATCAGCCCCCGGCGGACGTCCTCGATCGCGTCCTCGACCTGGTCGAACACCTCTGCCGGCCGGTCCCGGTCCGACCCGCTCATGCCTCGCTCCGCCGCATCAAGCCCTCCACGTACTTGGCGATCACGTCGACCTCCAGGTTCACGGGGTCCCCGGGCCCCACCGACCCGAGGGTGGTCACGGCCAGGGTGTGCGGGATCAGGGCCACCGAGAAAGCGTCCCCGTCCACCCCGGCCACGGTGAGGCTCACCCCGTCCACGGCCACCGACCCCTTCTCCACCAGGTACCGGCCGATCCCGGGGGGCACCCGGAGCCGCATGGTGACCCCGGCCTCGTTGGGATCCACCGCCTCGACCGTTCCCACGGCGTCGACGTGCCCCTGCACGAGGTGGCCGCCCAGCCGGGTGACCAGGGTCACCGCGCGCTCCAGGTTCACGGGGTCGCCCTCCCGGAGCCGGCCGAGGGACGAGCGCGACAGGGTCTCGGGGGTGACGTCGAAGGCCAGGCGCCCCTCGCCCGACCGGACCACGGTCAGGCACACGCCGTTCACGGCCACCGAGCCGCCCACCTCGGCGTCCCCGGCCACCGTGCGACAGGCCACCTCCAGCCGGTGGGGGGTGGCCAGGGCCACCGACCCCTTCTCCTCAACCATCCCGCTGAACACGCGCCTCCACCTTCAGGTCCGGGCCGATCCGCTCGACCGACTCGATCTCCACGGCCAGGGCCTCCCCGATCGAGGCCACTCCCTCCCCGCCCAGGATCCCCGGGGCCCCGTCCCCCCCGGCCAGGACCGGGGCCAGGAACAGGACCAGGCGGTCCACCAGGTCGGCCCGCACGGCGCTCCAGCCGAGGGTCGGGCCGCCCTCAACCAGGAGGCGCTGCACCTCGCGCTTGCCCAGCTCGCCCACGAGCTCGTCGAGGGCCACCCCGCCCTCCGCCTCGGCCAGGACCAGGACCTCGGCCCCCGCCGCCCGCCACGCCTCCCTGGCCCCGGGAGACGATCGCGCCGTGGTGGCCACCAGCGTCGGGGCCTCGGCGGTGAACAGGGCGCCGGCCGCCGGGACCCGCCCGGTGGCGTCCACCACCACCCGGAGGGGCGGCCTCCCCTCGGAGCCTTCCAGGCGCACGGTGAGCGACGGGTCGTCGGCCAGGGCGGTGCCGGCCCCCACCGCGATAGCCCCGGACGCGGCCCGCATCCGGTGGACCTCCCGCCTGGACTCCTCCCCGGTGATCCACCTGGAGGAGCCGTCCCGGGCGGCGACCTTCCCGTCCAGGGTCGCGGCGAGCTTCAGGGTCACGAACGGCAGCCCCGTCCTCACGTGCCGGGCGAACCCTTCGATCAACCGCTCCGCCTCCTCCGAGAGCGTCCCCACCTCCACGTCGATGCCGGCCTCCCGCAGGCGGGCGAAGCCCCGTCCGTCCACCAGGGGGTTCGGGTCCGTGGTGGCCGCGACCACCCGGGACACACCCGCCTCCACGAGGGCCTCCGTGCACGGGCCGGTCCGGCCGGCGTGGCTGCACGGCTCGAGGGTCGTGTACACGGTGGCGCCCCTGGCGCGCTCTCCCGCCGCCCGGAGGGCCACGACCTCGGCGTGGGGGGTCCCCGGGCCCCGGTGCCAGCCCTCCCCCACCACCTCCCCCCTAAGGACGACCACCGCTCCGACCGGCGGGTTGGGGGCGGCCAGGCCGGAGCCCCGCTCGGCCAGCCGGAGGGCCCGGAGCATGCGCTCCCGGTGGCCCGGTTCCCCGTCAAAAGCGCCCACGCGCGTCGTCCTTCCTCCTGTTCCGGGACGGGAGGCAACGGGTGGGAGGGGTTCGAGCGAGGCGGAGGCAGCGCACGGCCCTGCCGCGCGCGGCGCCTCGTTCCCTCCCATCCCGACTCTCACGGTCGGTCCCGGAATCGCACCGGGTCCACCCGCCGCCGGCTGCGACGGGGTCGCGGACTGTCACCGCCGGTGGGGATTTCCACCCCGCCCCGGAAACGAGCAGTTCGGGACCAGTATAGGTCCGCCGGGAAGCAGGTGGTCCCGAGGTTCACCCCCGCGGGAGCGGCCGAGGCGGGGAGGCTGGGGAGGCCGGGGAGGGCGGCCGGGTGGGGTCGAGCCGGGCTACTCGGCGTCGACGTGGCGGCGGTCGATCGCGTACGAGGACCCGATCTGCTGCTTGGCGAAGCGCTTCATCTCCGTGGCTATGTCCACCGCCTCGCCGGGATGGGAGAACCTGCGGGTGGCCGTGGTGGCGATGCCGATCGAGATCGACACCAGGGGGAACCGCTGGAGGTTCTGCTTGCGGTCCTCCACCTCCACGTATCCGCGCTCCAGGTCGTCCCGGTCGTAGTGCCCCTGGATCTCCCGGTCGAACCGCTCGCAGATCGCCTTGGCCGCCTCCTCGGCGATCTCGGGGGGGAGCACCGCGACGAAGTCGTCCCCGCCGACGTGGCCCACGAAGCCGTCGGCCCCGGCGAACTCGTCCGTGGCGTCCTGGAGGACCCGGGCCGCGGCCCGGATCACCCGGTCGCCCCTCTGGAACCCGTAGTGGTCGTTGTAGGCCTTGAAGTTGTCGAGGTCGGCGTAGATCAGGGCGAAGGGACGGTGGTCCTCGACCCGGCGCTGGATCTCGTCCTGGATCCGGATGTTCCCGGGGAGCCCGGTGAGGGGCGAGAGGTTCATCATCTCCTTCTTGCGGCGGAGCACCCCCTTGACCCGGGCCAGCAGCTCGATCGGGTCGAACGGCTTGATGATGTAGTCGTCCGCCCCGGCCGTGAGGCCCAGGACCTTGTCGGAGGACAGGGCCTTGGCCGTGAGCATGATGATGCTGGTGTTCGTGGTCCGGGGGTCCCGGCGGAGCCGCTGGGCCACCTCGAACCCGTCGATGCGGGGCATCATCACGTCGAGGAGGACGAGGTCGGGCCGGATGTCGAAGGCCCGGTCCAGGGCCTGCTCCCCGTCGCTGGCCACGGAGACCTCGTAGCCGGCCGAGCGCAGGTTGACCTCGACGTACCGGGCGATGTCGGGATCGTCGTCGACGACCAGGATGTTCTCAGGCATCGCCCGGATCCCCCCTGACCACCGCGGCCAGGCGCCGGGCGGCCTCCCCGGGGTCCGGGGCCTTGAAGATCGACGACGCGAC
Source organism: Actinomycetota bacterium (assembly GCA_016210805.1). Lineage (GTDB taxonomy): Bacteria > Actinomycetota > UBA4738 > UBA4738 > JACQTL01. The sequence continues at coordinate 16,982 of JACQTL010000071.1, forward strand.
GGCCAGAACCGTGGCCCCCGCGGCCAGGCATCGCCTCCCGGTCTCCTCGTTGATGCCACCGTCCACCTCGACGTCCACGGCGAGCCCCAGGCGGTCGATCTCCCGCCGGACCGCCTCGACCTTGGGGAGCATGTCCTCGTTGAAGGGCTGTCCCGCCCAGCCCGTCCGGTGAAGGGTCATGACCAGGACGCTGTCCACCTCCTCGAGGTGCGGGTAAAGCCGCTCCACGGGGGTCTCCGGGTTGACGGCCAGGCCCACCCGGAAGTCCCGCTTGCGGGCCTGGGCCACGGCGTCGGCCGGGTCGTCCAGGGCCTCCACGTGGCAGGTCACCATCTCCGTCCCGGCCTGCTGGAAGTCGTCGAACAGCCTGGCCGGGGCCTCGATCATAAGGTGGCAGTGCAGGGTCCGGCGCGTGACCGGGCGGATGGCCTCGACCACGATCGGCCCGACCGTGAGCGGGGGGACGAAGTGAGCGTCCATGACGTCCACATGGATGAGGTCGGCATGCGGCTCAACCAGCTTGACCTGATCGGCGAGGTGCCCGAAGTCCGCGGACAGGATCGACGCGGCCAGCTTCCCCATGGCCCCCGATTCTATCGGTGGGGGGAAGCCCCGGCCCCCGGCGGGGATCCCCCGGTCACCCGGCCCTCTCGAACGCGGCCACGAACATCGCGTCGGCGCCGTGCCGGTGGGGCCACAGCCGGACCCGGGGCGACGGGCCGTCCGGGCCCTCCACGGGCACCGGCTCGAGGTCCGGACGGTGCCTGAGCAGCGCGTCGCAGGCCCCGTCGGTCTCGGCCCTGGGGAACGTGCAGACCGAGTAGACCAGCCGCCCTCCCGGCCGGAGCAGCCCGGCGGCGGACGACGCGAGGGCGACCTGGAGGCGGGCCAGGCCGGAGAGGTCCTCCCGCCGGGGACGCCACAGGAGCTCCGGACGACGCCGGGCCGAGCCGATTCCCGTGCACGGCGCGTCCACCAGGACCCGGTCGAACCCTCCGGCCACCGCGGGCCGGCGGGCGTCCTGGGCCAGGACGAGCACGCGGACGCCCAGCCGGGCGGCCGCCCCCGCCACCAGCGCGGCCCTTCGGGGAGCCACGTCGCCGGCCACCACCGAGCCCCCCGGCGAGGCCAGGCAGGCCGCGTGCGTGGCCTTGCCCCCCGGACCGGCGCAGGCGTCCAGGACGCGGTCCCCGGGCCGGGGGTCCAGGGCCTCGACCACGAAGGCCGATGCCTGGTCCTGGACGGCGAACCACCCCTCGGCGTGGCCGGGCAGCGACCGGGGGTCGGCCCCCCGCTCGAGGAGGAGCGTCCCGGGGTGCACCCGGCCGGGGCGGGTGGCATGCCCGGCCACGCTGAGGGCCTCGGCGAGCTCCCCGGCCGTCGTGCGGCAGGTGTTGGCTCGCAGCGAGAGGGGCCCCCGCTCGGCCAGCCCCGCCGCGGCCGCCTCGGCCTCGTCCCCCAGGAGCCGCCCGAGCTCGCCCACGGCCCACGGGGCCAGCCCGGTCCGGAGGCTCACTGCCTCGTCGGAGTCACCCTCCGGCGGACCGGGAGGAGCCGCGGCCAGGCGACGGAGCACGGCGTTCACGAACCCCCGCTGGTGTCGCCCGGCCAGGGCCACGGTCTCGTCCACGGCGGCGTGGGCCGGGATCCGGGTGTGGAGGATCTGGTAGGCGCCCAGGCGGAGCGCGGCCAGGGCCGAGGGGTCCGCCCTGCCCAGGGGACGGTCCGTCAGCGGGCCGAGGGCGTGGTCGAGCGAGGGGAGCCGGCGGAGGGTCCCGTAGACGAGCTCCGTGGCCAGGTCCCGGTCCCGGGCGGCCAGGGGGGACGAGGACAGGGCTCCCCGGAGGGCCAGGTTCGAGTACGCCCCGCCCTCCACGACCCTGCGGATCACGCCGAGCGCGACGCTCCGCGCGGTCTCCCCGGGGGGCCGCCGGTCAGCCGAGGCGCTCGCCCTCCTCCGGCCGGTGCCCGCGGACGAAGTCGGCGGCCGGCATCCGCCGCCGTCCCTCGGGAGCCACCTCCTCGAGGAGGAGGGCCCCCTCCCCCGCGGCCACCAGGAGCCCCTCGGCCCCCCACCGCAGGACCGTGCCGGGCTCGCCGCCGCCCTCGGCCGGACGGGCCCGGTGGACCTTCAGGACCCTCCCCCGGAAGGTGGTGGCGGCGCCGGGCTCCGGGGCCAGGGCCCGGACCCGGCGGGACAGCGACCCCGCGTCCAGGGACCAGTCCAGCCGGCGGTCCTCCGGGCCGAGCTTGGGGGCGTGCGTGGCCCGGGCGCCGTCCTGCGGGGTCTCCGGGAGGTCGCCGGCCGACAGGCGGTCGAGCGTGTCCACCAGGAGCCGGCCCCCGACGACGGCCAGCCGGGCCCCCAGGGAGCCGGCGTCGTCGTGGTCCCCGATCGCCTCGGCGGCCTGGAGGAGGATCGGCCCGGTGTCCATGCCCCGGTCCATCCGCATCGTCGTGACCCCGGTGCCGGTGAGCCCGTCGAGGATGGCCCGCTGGACGGGCCCGGCCCCTCGGAGCTCCGGGAGCAACGAGAAGTGCAGGTTCACGGGGGAAAGCCCTGGGATCTCGAGGACCTCGGGAGGGAGGATCTCCCCGTAGGCCACCACGACGAGCACGTCCGGGGCGGCGTCGACCAGGGAGGCGAGCCCCGGGCCCCGCTTCACCGTCTCGGTCTCGAGGAGGGGCAGCCCCAGCCGGCGGGCCGCCGCGGCCACCGGCGTGGGGACCGTCCCGCTGCCCCGGCGAGCCGGGCGGGGGACGCGGGTCACCACGAGCGCGACCTCGTGCCGGGACCGGGCCAGGGCCTCGAGCGGCGGCACCGACCACTCGTCGTTCCCCAGGTACACCACGCGGAGCGGGGCCGCGCCGGTCACGTCCCCGATCCGGGGGTGGCGGGGTCCCGGCCGGCGGCCGGGCCGCGCCGCCTCATCCCGGCTCCCGGTCGGCCCGGGCCTCGCGACGGGGCCAGTCGGCCAGGCCGAGCTCGACGTCCCGGATGGCCCGGAGCGCCTCGGCCCGCACGTCCCCCCGCAGCCGGTCGATGTAGAGGACCCCGTCGATGTGGTCGGTCTCGTGCTGGAGGATCCGGGCCCTGAACCCCTCGGCCTCGTACTCGACCGGGTTCCCGTCGAGGTCCAGCCCTCGGGCCACGACCCTGGTTGCCCGGGGCGTCGAGAAGTAGAACCCGGGCACGGAGAGGCACCCTTCCTCCATCTCCTCCTCGCCCTCCATGTGGACGATCTCGGGGTTGGCCAGGACGCGGCGTCCCCATCCGGCGTGGTCGTCGAAGACCACGAAGCGGGTGGACCGTCCGACCTGGGGAGCGGCCAGGCCGACCCCCGGCGCGTCGTACATCGTCTCGAACATGTCCTCGGCCAGGCGAGACAGGGCCTCGTCGAACCGCTCGACGGGCCGGGCCCGCTCGCGCAGGACCGGGTCTCCCAACACCCGGATCGGCAGGATGCTCACGACCTCGACGCTCCTACAGGTGGGGCTCGGCCTCCACGCGGGCCACGACTCCCCGCTCGGCCAGCTCGCGCAGCGCCCGGCCCACGGCCGGGACCCGGTCGGGGCGGACGGTGGCCAAGCATAGCGCCTCGTCCCCGACCGTCGTGACCAGCAGCGAGACCGGCTCGAGGGCCTCCAGGGCCCCGGGGAGGTCCCCCGACCCGGCCACCCGGAACACGGGGAACCCGGCCGGGAAGCCGGCCTGCTCCCGCCGGGCCAGCTCCGACCTGTAGAACCGGGCCGGGTTCCCGGCCACCAGGGCCTGGACCATCGGGTCGTTCGGATGGTTGGTCTGGATCACCACGCGCCCGGCCGGGCGGGCCCACCCCGCGGCCTCCATCCACACTGCCAGGGCCTTCTCGCGGGCGGCCAGCCCCGGGCGGCGAGCGGCGAGGTCCGCGTCGAGGATCCCGACCAGGTCGAGGCCCTGCGGCCCGGCGTCCTTCACGGCCTCGTACCCACCCACCGCGACGCCCGGCCCCTGCCCGGGGAACGGGGAGGGATCCTCTGGCCCCACCCGGCGGACCGGACCGCCGGCCACCCGACCGGCCCACTCCTCCACGCGTTCCGCCCCCCCGCGGACGATCCCGAACCCGCGGGAGCCGCAGGCCGCGCAGACGCCCCCCGCCCCGCACACCGCGCAGGCCACCTTCCCGCCCTCCAGCCGGAGGAGCCCCCCGCACGCCGCGCACGTGGCCGGCTCACCGCACGCCCGGCACACCCGGGCCACCCCGTACCCGGGGAGGGGGGCGAACAGGAAGGCCCGCCCGGCCCTCCTGAGGGCCGAGACCAGCCGGGGAGCCCGGCCCTCGGGGCCGGGACGCACCACCTCCACGGGGGGCCAGGCCCGGCGGGCCGGCGCGACCTCGGCCGCTGCCCAGGCCACGGCCTCCGCCGAGGGGCAGAGGGCCTCGATCGCCGCGACGGCTCCCTGGAGCCGGGCCCGGGCCGCGGCCACCTCGCGGACGTGGTAGTAGGGCGCGCGTTCCTCCCGGTGGCCGGCGTGGCTCTCCCGGGAGATCCAGACCAGCCCCAGCCGGCCGACCGGCGCGAACACGGCCGGCCGGGTGCCCACCACGCAGTCGTGGCGGCCGGCCGCGATGTCGAGCCACTTCCCGTACCGGGCCCTGCGGTCCCCTCCCAGGTAAAGGGCCACCCGGTCCCCGAACGCCTCGGCCACCGCCCGGGCGGTGGCCGGCAGCGGCTCGGCCTCCGGCACCAGCACGACGGCCGAACGCCCGGCCGCCAGGCAGGCTCCCACGGCCTCCACGGCCACCCCGACCTCCTCCTCGGGGGCCGGGCGGACGACGAAGGCGCCCTCCCCCCCTCCCCCCGACCGGATCGCGCCCAGCAGCTCGGGCCCCCGGCGGTACCCGGCCAGCGGTCCCGTCGGGGAGACCCCGGACCCCGGGGCCGGGGACGCCGGCCCACGACGCGCTCCCCCCTCGGCCTCCTCGGAGGCGACCCGGGGAGGGTGGCTCCTGGCTATCACGGAGGCGAGCGGGGCGACGTAGCGCTCCGACACCCAGCGCAGCAGGGACAGCATCGGCTCGTCGAAGAACCTGACCGGGGAAACGGCCGCGGTGACCCGGAGGGTCCGGACCGGCACGTCGTCGGTCGGTCCGAGGACGTAGCCGCGCACCCGGCGCCCGTGGAAGGGGACCTGGACGAGGCTGCCCACCCCCGCACCGTGCTCCTCGTCGAGTAGGTAGGTGAACGGCCGGTCCAGGGCGAGCACCGGCCGGTCGAGGCACACGGCCACCGGCCCGGACAGGACGTGGGGCACCGGTGGGTGGGGCTCAGGCCCCCAGGGCGCGGCGGAGATCGTCGGCGCGGTCGGTCTCCTCCCAGGGGAAGCCCTTGCGCCCGAAGTGCCCGTAGGCCGCGGTCTCCTGGTAGATCGGCCGGCGCAGGTCGAGGTCGCGGATGATGGCCGCCGGGCGGAAGTCGAAGGCCTCCCCGATCGCCTGGAGGATCCTGGCCGGGTCGGCCGTCTCGGTCCCGAAGCACTCGATCGACAGGGAGACGGGGTGGGCTCGCCCGATAGCGTAGGCCACCTGGAGCTGGAACCGGTCGGCCAGGCCCGCCGCCACGACGTTCTTGGCCACGTACCGGGCCATGTACGCGGCCGACCGGTCGACCTTCGTGGGGTCCTTGCCCGAGAAGCATCCGCCGCCGTGGGGGGCCATGCCACCGTAGGAGTCGACCATGATCTTCCGCCCGGTCAGGCCGGTGTCGGCCTTCGGGCCGCCGATCTCGAACCGGCCCGTCGGGTTCTCCAGGACCCGGGCCCCCTCGGCGTCCACGCCCAGCTCGCGGACCACGGGGTCGATCACGTGCTCGGCGACGTCGGTAGACAGGAGATCGAGCTCGGCCTCCTCGCGGTGCTGGGCCGCGATCAGCACCGTGTCGACGCGCCGGGGCCGCCATCCCTCCCCGTACTCGATCGTGACCTGGCTCTTGCCGTCGGGACGGAGGTACGGGATCACCCCGGCCTTGCGCACGTCGGCAAGGCGCTTGGCCATGCGATGGGCCATGGCCACGGGCAGGGGCATCAAATCGTCCGTCTCCCGGCAGGCGAACCCGAACATCATGCCCTGGTCCCCGGCCCCCAGCAGGTCCAGGGCATCCGCGGATCCGTCCCGGTGCTCCAACGCGTCGTCCACCCCCCTGGCGATGTCGGGGGACTGTTCCTGGATCGCGGTGAGGACCCCGCAGGTCGCCCCGTCGATCCCGAACTTGGCGTCGGTGTAGCCGATCTCGAGCACCGCGTGGCGCACGACCTGGGGGATGTCGACGTAGGTCTCGGTGGAGATCTCGCCGGCCACGATGACCACGCCGGTGGTGACCAGCGTCTCGCAGGCCACCCGGCAGTCGGGGTCCTCCGCGATGATCGCGTCCAGGACGGCGTCCGAGACCCGGTCGGCCAGCTTGTCGGGATGGCCCTCCGTGACGGACTCGGAGGTGAAGAGGGAACCGGCGGCCATGACCGCCGAAGTCTAGCAGCGCCCTCCGACGGCCCCGCCCGAAGGTGCCGGCATTTGCCCCCGGCGGGGCATCCGGCGTCAACTACGTCGGACCCGCGTAGGGAGGTGCAGCATGGCAGGGGACCTGTACGTGTTCGGGAGGCAGGTGGATCCCGGAGCGGTCGATAGGTTCAGGACCGAGGCGAACACCCCGGTGCGCTTCGTCGCGGCGACGACGGGGCCCTTCTCCCTGTTCGCCGTGATGGAGACGGAGCCGGCCGCCCGCGGGGAGGTCGCGTCCCAGCTGGAGCGGTACTTCGGGAGCTCCCCGGCGAACGTCGAGACGGCCGTGCCCCTCAGGTACGGCCCGATGGTGCTGCGGTACACCAAGCGGTACGAGGAAATGGCGTTCGTGCGTATCCGTACCGAACCCGGCATGGCGACCGAAGTCCTGGGGGCCACCGCGATCGTCCCGGGGTACAACGGGTCGGCCATCGTGGCCGGCAGCTTCGACGTGCTGGTCGAGGTCGGGGCCGACGATCCCGACCAGCTGGCCGAGAGGCTCCTGGAGGGCATGCACCGGGTGGACGGCATCATGTGGACCGACTCCGCGGTGGTCCTGGACCACTTCTACCGGGGACCGAAGGAGGAGGGCGACCGGAAGTCCTGAGGGGCGCTCGGGCCGGACGGGCGATGTGGCGTCTCAGGCCGGCGAGGCCAGTCCGGCCCGGGCCCGTCCGGCCTCCCGCACCGATCGGACCCGCTCGAGCACGGGGAGGGCCCCGGCCAGGACCTCCCTGGCCGCGTCTCGCCTGCCCAGGGCGGCCAGGGCATCGGCCAGGTCGAGCGCCGTGACGGCCGCCTCCCACTCCGCCCCGAGCCCGGCGAACCCGGCCCCGGCCGCCTCCAGGAGACCCGCCGCGCGTGCCGGATCGCTCCCGGCGAGCGCGGCTCGCCCGGCCAGGCGGTCGGCGAAGTGCCCGAGGGCCAGCAGATCGCCCGTCCCGGCGACGGCTCGCGCCTCCTCCACGACGTCCCCGGCCTCGCCCCACGCCTCCTGGGCAGCCACCACGTCCGTCAGGGCCTCCAGCAGGTAGCCGCGCTCGTAGCGGACCGTCGCCACCAGACGGGGATCCTCCAGGCGGGAGCGGGCCAACGCCGGGTCTCCCCGCCGGGCCTCGACCAGGGCCCGCCACACGGCCCACGCCGGGGACGGGCGCTCCTCGACCTGCTCCAGCCAGTCCAGGATGGCCAGGTTCCTGTCCGCGGCGGCGGCGTCCCCCCTGACCTCGTGGACGAAGGCGGCGGCGGCGATGTGGTCGGAGGCGAATCCCGGAGGGCGGTCCCGGCGGTCCCCCACCAGCTCGTCCCAGGCACGCACGTCGGCCAGGAAGCCTTCCCAGTCGCCCAGCCGGAACCGCGCCAGGGCCCGCCAGTCCAGGCAGTCCAGGGCCTGGAGGGGAGCCCCTCCGGCCGCCCTGCCGAGACCCTCGTCCGCGTGATGCAGGGCGTCCCGGTACCGGCCCACCCGGAACGCCGCCCAGGCCGCCATGGACAGGGCGTCGGCGGCCTCCACCGGATCCTCCAGCCCCCTCGACAGGGCCAGGCGCCGCTCGAGGACCTCGCCGAGCTTCCCGAACATGCCCTTCGCCATGTAGTACGACCCGACGCCGTCGAGGGCCGCCGAGGCGAGGTCGGGCCGGGCCAGGCGCATGGCCATCTCCGCGGCCTCCTCGCCGGCCCGGCGGGCCTCTTCCATGGCGTCGTCGTCCGAGCGGGCGTCCCTGAAGCAGGTCGGCCAGAAGGACCGGACCACGAGGAGCCTGGCCAGCTCGACGCCGTCACCCTCTCCCGCCCGATCGAGCCCCAGCTCGAGGAGGGGAAGCACGTCGGCCTCGGCCAGACGGGCGCGCATCGCCCCTCGGCCCCGCGTCACGATCTCCAGGGCCTCGGCGACGACCTCGGCAATCTCCCCGGGATCGACGTCCGCCCGGGGGGAGAGGAGGAGGGCCGCCTCCTTCATCGCCTCCCAGGCCCGGTCGCCCTGCGAGTCCAGGAACGCCGCCCTGCCCAGGGCTCGGAGGGCCCGGGCCCGATCCACGTCGCCGGCGGCGAGCGTGACGGCGCGCCGGGCCCACCCGAGGGCCCGGTCCAGGGCCAGGTCGCCCCGGGTCTCGTCCGACGCCGCCAGCGCGGACCGGTACGCGGAGGCCCGGAGGCGCTCGGCTTCCTCCGGGTCGTCCACCTCGGCTTCCAGGGCCTCGGAGCAATGGAAGGCGAGCTGTTCCGTGAGCCCGTGGGGCCGACCCTCGGCTCTGTCCTCCAGCCACCGGGCCAGCCGGGCGTGTGCGGCGGCCCGCTCACGGTGGGTTAGACGCTCGTACGCGACGTCGCGGATGAGCACGTGGCGGAAGACGTACTCGCGCTCCCCGGCCATCGTGGTCCCCACGCGGGGGACCACCAGGCCCCGGCCCTCCAGCCCCTCGAGCAGGGTCTCGACCTCCTCCCTGCCCACCTCCTCCTCCTCGAGGACCGTCAGTAGGTCGGCCACCGCCCCGGACCAGAAGGTCCGGCCGGCGACGCTGGCCAGCTGCAGGGCCCGCTTCTCCGCCGGCGCCAGGAGGTCGACCCGGGAGGCCAGGACGCCCTGGATCGTGTCGGGGATCCGGATCCGCTCGGGTTCCAGGGGAACCGCCTCCTCGAGGACGTGCCGGGTGATCTCCTCGAGGAAGAAGGGGTTGCCTCCCGCCCGGTCCAGGATCCGGCGCCGGATCGGTCCCGGGAGCGAGCCGCCCCCCAGGTGGCCCAGGAGCTCCTCGGCCTCAACCGGCGCCAGTGGCTCGAGCAGCATCGCGGTGACGTTCCAGCCCCCTCCCCCCCACGGCCGGACTCCGGCCAGGTCGGGCCGGGCCGAGCACAGGAACAGGATCGGCCCCTCCACCGAGCCGAACAGCTCCTCCAGGAGATCGAGGAGCGCCGGCGCGGCCCAGTGCAGGTCCTCCACCAGCACCAGCAGCGTGGCCTCCCCGGCCAGCGCGCTGAGGTAGCCGCGCCAGGCGGCGACCAGGTCGGCCCGGGCACGCCGCGGGGACGCTGCCCCGGCGGCGCCCTCCTCCTCGAGGCCCAGGGAGGCGGCCAGCGCATCGAGCGCCCTCTTTGGATCGTCCACGACCTCCGAGGTGAGGACGCTTCCCACCGACCGCTCCAGCCGGCGGCGGGCTTCCTCCGGGGGATCGCCGGGATGAAGCTTCGCCCTGTCCCGGAGGATCTCCACCAGGGGCCAGTAGGTGATGCCCTCGCCGTAGGGGAGGCAGCGGCCCCTGAGGACCAGGGGCGACGGCTCCTTGGCCGCCGAACCCGACGCGAACTCGTCGATCAGGCGCGTCTTGCCCACCCCGGCCTCGCCGTACACCGTGACGACGTGGGGCCGCCGCTCGCGGTGGACCCGATCGACGAGGGCCCCGACCAGCTCCAGCTCCGCGCTCCGACCCACGAAGGGGGGCTCCACGGCGACGGACGGAGGCCTCGGAGCGGCGGGGGGGAGCGTCTCACCCCCCTCGGGCCCCAGGAGCTCGAACGCGGTCACCGCCTCGCTCCGGCCCCGGAGGTCGAGCGGTCCGACCGGCCGGAACCGGAGCCCCCACGAGGACCGGACGGTCCGCTCACCGGCCAGGATCTGGCCCGGTTCGGCCAGCTGCTCCAGCCTGGCGGCCACGTTCACGGCGTCCCCGGCGATGATGCCCTCGCCGGGGCGGGGCACGGCGGACGCCATGACCTCACCGGTGTTGACTCCGACCCGGATCTCGAGCGAGACGCCGAACCGCGACTCGAACCCCTCGTTCAGCCCGGCCAGCCGCGACCTCATGCGGAGGGCCGCGCGGAGGGCCCGCGTCGGGTCGTCCTCGTGGGCCGCCGGGACCCCGAACGCCGCCATCACGGCGTCCCCGATGAACTTCTCGACGGTGCCCCCCTCCTTCTCGATCTCCTCCCTCATCGCTCCGAAGAAGGAGGACATGACGGACTTGAGCCGCTCCGGGTCTCCCAACCGCTCGGCCAGCCCGGTGGAGCCCGTCACGTCGGCGAACAGCACGGTGACCACGCGCCGCTCCTCCTCCGGGCCGGGTCCCTCCTCCACCCTCGCGCCGCAGGTCGGGCAGAACCGGCTCCCCGGGGGGATCTCGGAGCCGCAGCGGGAGCACGGCGGCGCCAGCGCCGACCCGCACCGGGCGCAGAACCGCGCCGAGTCGAGGTTCTCGGACCCGCACGTCGCACAGATGCGCACACCGGGAGCATAGGGACCGCAAGGGGGCATTCCCAGGGTTGGACGGGCCGGTTAGGCCGGGAAGGATGGGCTTCGCGGGCGATCGCGGGGTGCGGGCTCTACCCGAGCGGGAGGAGCTTGGCCAGGCGGTCGCAGATCGCCCGGGCCAGCTCCGCCTTCGTCCACATCCGGAGCGGCTCGTCGTCCCCGGTCCGCGTGTGGATCAGGGCCCGGTTCGTGAGGGACCCGAAGCCCGTCCCCGGCTTCCCGACCTCGTTCACCACGATCATGTCGAGGTTCTTCCCCTCGAGCTTCCGCCGGGCCGCCCCCTCCAGGTCCGCGGTCTCGGCGGCGAACCCCACGAGGACCGTCCCCTCCCGCCTGGAAGCGCCCAGCTCCCGGAGGATGTCCCGGGTGGGCACCAGCCGGATCTCCGGGGGGCCGTGCTCCTTCTTGAGCTTCTCGCCGGCGGCCTCCTCCGGGCGGAAGTCGGACACGGCCGCGGCCTTCACCACCGCGTCGGCGTCGCCGGCCCGGGCCAGGACCTCCTCGCGCATCTGGTGGGCCGTGGTCACGTGGACGACGTCGATCCCCGGCGGGTCGGGCTCGGAGGTGGGCCCGGCCACCACCGTGACCAGCGCCCCGCGGGCCCGGGCCTCGACGGCCACGGCGAATCCCATCTTCCCCGAGGACCGGTTCCCCACGAACCGGACGGGGTCGATCGGCTCCCAGGTCGGCCCCGCCGTGACCAGGATCCGCCTCCCGGCCAGGTCGCGGCCCCGGCCCAGGACGGCGGCCACGGCCCCGACGATCTCCTCGGGTTCGGCCATCCGCCCCATCCCCTCGTCCCCGGCGGCCAGGTGACCCCTCTTTGGGCCGACGATCTCGACCCCCCGCTCGGCCAGGGTCCGCACGCTGGCCTGGGTGGCCGGGTCCTCGTACATCCACGTGAGCATCTCCGGGACCACCACCACCGGGCAGCGGGCCTCGAGGAGGGTGGAGGTGAGGAGGTCGTCGGCGATGCCCACGGACAGCTTTGCCAGCACGTTCGCCGTGGCCGGGGCGACCACGGCGACGTCGGCGTCGTGGGCCATACGGACGTGGAGGACGTGCTCGACGTCCTCGAACACGTCGGAGCGGACCGGACGTCCGGACAGCGCGGCGAACGTGTCGGGCCCCACGAAGCGGGTGGCCGATGCGGTCATCACCACCTGGACCTCGGCGCCGGCTTCCGTCAGCAGGCGCGTCAGGATGCAGGCCTTGTAGGCGGCGATCCCCCCGGTCACGCCGAGCAGAACCCGGCGCCCGGCGAGCGCGCTACTTGATCCCAACCCCCTCCGGCCGCTCGTACTCCACCTTCCCCTCCGCGATCTCCTGCAGGGCGATGGACAGCGGCTTGTTGCGGAGCCCGCCCGTCTCCACCAAGGGCGGCACGAACTCGCCCCGGCCCTCGCCGAGCTGGCTGTAGTAGGAGTTGATCTCCCGGGCCCGCTTCGCGGCGAGGATGACGAGCGTGTACTTGGAGTCGACCTGCGCCAGGAGGTCGTCGATCTTGGGGTCGATCATGGCTCGGGGGTCCCTTCGCGAACGCTTCGAGGCGGCGTGTCGCCACGCCGGTACGCGTCGATCATAGCAAGGATCTCGTCCGCGGCCCGGAAGAGGTCGTCGTTCACCACGACGTGGTCGAACCGGGGCCGCTCGGCCATCTCCTCCTCGGCCGTGGCGAGGCGAAGGGC
>JACQTL010000074.1 GCA_016210805.1 Actinomycetota bacterium
ACCCCGACGCCCACCGAGACCACCCCGACGCCCACCGAGACCACCCCGACGCCCACCGAGACGGAGACGGGGGGGCCGGCGGGGGACGAGGTCGTCATCGGTGGCGGGGCGGTGGTCGTCCCGGTGCCCGCGGGCTGGGAGGCCTTCCCGGGGGAGTCCGGCAACGTCGTCCATCTGTTCAGCGACGAGGGAGACTGGTTCTTCGTCCTCGTCGACGCCCCCGAGGGGGGAGCGCAGACGAACCCGGCGGCCTCGGTCTCGCAGCTCGCGGACCTGGTCCTCAACGCGGAGAACGGCTACAGCAACATCGAGCTCACCGAGGCGGTGCCGCAGGAGGTCTCCGGGGCCCTCGTCGGCCGAGCGGACATCGGCTACTCCGCGACCTGGACCGGCAACCAGGGAGGCCTGGACGTGGAGGGAGCCCTGGTCGCGGCCATCCGCCAGGACGGGCTCCGCCTCTCCCTGGTGGTGGAGACGCCGCGCGGGCAGTTCGAGGCACACGAGCCTCTGTGGCTGCCCATATGGGAGGGCGTGATCGGGAGCTTCAACCCCGTCTGACCGAGCCGGGTGAGCCTCCGGGGATCCATGACACGCGGCCAGGTCGGGCCGCGGGCGGGTCAGGCGAGGAGGGCGGGAGCGAGCTCCCGCATCAGGGCCAGGGGGATCGCGATGGGGTCCTCGGCCAGGACCTGGACGCCCACGTGGTCGGCACCGGCGTCGAGGTGCTCCCGCACCCGGGCCCGGATCCGCTCGACGCCCCCCCACGCCACGATGGCGTCCACCAGGCGGTCGCTGCCCCCGTCCGCCAGCTCCTCCTCCGCGAAGCCGAGCCGGAGGAGGTTGTTGGCGTAGTTCTCGAGCTTCACGTAGTGCCCCATGAACCCCCGGGCGATCGTCCGGGCCCGCCCGGCGTCCTCTTCGAGCACGACGGCCTGCTCGGGGGCCAGCAGCGGGCCTGGGCCGAGGACTTCCCGGGCCCGGACGGTGTGCTCCACGGGGACGAAGTACGGGTGCGCGCCGGCGGCCCGCTCGGCCGATAGCCGGAGCATCCGGGGGCCCAGCGCGGCGAGCACGACGGGCGGCATCTCCGGGACCGGGCGCACCGGGTACCTGGCCTCCTCCATCGCGTCCAGGTACTCGCGCATCCGCGTGTAGGGCCGCCGGTACGTGAACGCGCCCCTGTGGTCCACGCTCGTGCGATGGCTGACCCCGATGCCCAGGACGAACCGTCCCGGGAACGCCTCGGAGAGGGTCCGGGCGCCGTTGGCCATGGCCACGGGGTCCCGGGCCCAGATGCTCGCGATGCCCGTGGCCACCACGATCCGCCGCGACCCGTCCAGGAGGAGCGCCGCGTGGGAGAGGATCTCCTTGCTGCCGAGGCCCTCGGGGATCCACAGGACCGGCCAGCCCATCTCCTCGATCTCGGCCAGCGCCTCCCGCTCCCGGGCCACGGGATGGCGGTCGAAGGCGAAGCTCCACAGCCCCACCGGCCCGAGCGCGGCGGCGACCTCCCGGACCTCCGCCCGCCGTCCATCGTCGGTCACGCGCGATCCCTCCTCCCGGCGAACCCGCCGACCCCGAGCCGGCTCAGGCCTCGGGCTCAACCTCGGCGGCGAGGACCTCTTCGATCCAGCCCAGGCCGGCGATGGCCGCGGGGAAGCCGCGGGTGGTGACGGCCAACAGCGCCACCTGGCGCATCTCGGCCGGGCCGATCCCCGCGGCGATGGCCTTGCGAACGTTGGACCGGACGGCCCCGTCCGCCACGGCCCCGATCGCGATCCCAAGCTTCACCAAGCGCCGGGTCCGCTCGTCCAGGGGGCCGGCCCCGTCCGCAGCCCGGCCCATCCGGTCCAGAGCCCCCGCGACCTCCGGGTAGTCGTCGCGGAACCGGGTGTAGATGTCGGGCAGGTACCTGACCATCTGTCGTCCTCCTTCCTCCACCGGACCCGTTCGTCGACGCTCCACCCTAGCCGGGAGGTGTCCCCCCAGGAAGTCCACCACGATGCGCCCGTTCTGGGCAGCCTGGCCTCCCCAACCAGGGACCGTCGGTCCTGCCCGCGCAGGCCCTTCGACCCTAAAGGGCCGCCGGGGCGTGCATCCAGCATGGAGGGAAGATCCGGTGCCGCCGGAACATGGATGGAAGGATCGCCCACCCGATGCAGGGAGGAGGGCCAAGTGGAAGATGACGCTCGCGAGGACCCGGCTGCACCCAACCTGGAGGAGCAGGTAGAGCGGCTCAGGACCGAGCTTGGCCGGAAGAAGCAGGAACTCGAGCGGACGAGGAAGCGCCATGACGAGCTGGCGAGCCTGATCTCCCGGCGCGATTTCCTCGCTGCAGGAGTAACAGCCGCCGGCACGGCGGTCCTCGCAGGGCTTCTCGGCTACGGCATCCGCGCGTGGACCGATGCCGACGAGCAACCCATCCTGGTGACGGCGCCCGGTCCGACCGATCAGACCGTCGACCTCTTCGTGTATCCGCGGGTCAAGGTGGCGCAACTCTCCGCGGTGCGCGTCGGTGAGCCGGTCACGTTCGAGTACCCCCTCAGGGGCAAGCCCGCGATGCTCGTGAAGGTTGGATCGCCGGCGAAGTTCGGGATCGGCCCCGACGGCGAC
>JACQTL010000075.1 GCA_016210805.1 Actinomycetota bacterium
CCCCCTCCCGGACCGCTTCCGACGATTGGGGCAACTCCGTCGATGCCTCAGCCCGAAGCGTACGCCTCCCCGGGCCCGCCGACCAGGGGGCCGAAGGGATCCGGCGCTCGGCTCGCCCGGCGGACGGTGGGCCTCCGACCCGGTCCTGCTCAGGCCGCGCAGCACGAGAGCATGGCCACGTCCCTGGTGAAGGCCTGCGCGGCGAGCTTCAGGCCCTCCGCGATCGTCAGGTAGGGGTGGAAGGTGTCGGCGAGCTCCCGGACGGTCATCCGGACCCTGATCGCCAGGACCGCGGCCTGGATCGCCTCCCCGGCTCCCTCGGCCAGGATCGATACCCCGAGGATCTCGTCGGTCGTGGCATCCGCCACCATCTTGACCAGCCCCCTCGTCTCCCGGTTGACGATGGCCCGGGGGACGGCCGAGAGGGGGAGGATGCTCGTCTTGACCTGCCGTCCCAGGGCCCGGGCCTGCCCCTCGGTGAGGCCGGCCGACGCGACCGGGGGGCTGGTGAACGTGACCCGAGGGAGGCCCCGAAGGTCCACGGTCCCGGAGGCGCCGGAGATGGCGTTGTCCGCGGCGAGGCTTCCCTGGTACGCGGCGACGTAGACGAACTGCGGCGCCGAGGTGCAGTCTCCGGCGGCGAACACCCTCGGGTTCGTGGTCCGCAGGTGGTCGTCCACCACCACGGCTCCCCTCGGGTCCACGTCGACGCCGGCCGTCTCGAGGCCCAGCCCGGCCGTGTTCGGCCGGCGGCCCGTGGCCACCAGGATCTGCTCCACGGGGAACTCCCGCTCCACGCCGTCCACCTCCGCGTGCACGACCCGGCCGTCCCTCCCCCCGGTCACCCTCAGGATCCTGGCCGGTGCGTGGATCTCCGCCCCCTGGTCCCGCAGGATCCCCGCCAGCGCCTCGGAGACCTCCGGCTCCTCGAACGGGGCGACGCGGTCCAGGACGTCGAAGAACACCACGTCCGTCCCCAGGTGGAGGAAGAGCTGCCCGAGCTCGAGGCCGATGGCGTTGGCCCCGATCACGGCCATGGACCCGGGGAGCTCGGTGAGCTCCAGGGCGGTGGTGCTGGTGAGGTAGCCGGCCCGGTCCAGGCCCTCGATGGGAGGGGCGGCGGGGGAGGCCCCCGCAGCGACCAGGTACGCGTTCGCCGTCACCGTCCGGCCGTCGACGCTCACCGTGTCGGGTGAGGTGAACGAGGCGTGACCCGGGATCACCTCGAACCCGTACGCGTCGATCAGCTCCAGGTACTTCTCCCGCCGCATGTGATCGACCAGGTCGTCCTTCTGGGCGATGAGGGCGGCGAGGTCGACCGCTCCGGCGGAGGTGTCCACCCCGGCGAAGTCGTGATGGCCGGCCCGCCAGTACGACTCCGCCGCCCGGAGGAGCGCCTTGGAGGGCACGCAGCCGACGTTCACGCAGGTCCCGCCGACGGTCCCCTGCTCGACCAGGGCGACGCGGGCTCCCTGGTCCCGGGCCCTGATGGCCGCGGCGAACGCGGCCGAGCCGGCCCCGATCACCAGGAGGTCGTAGTCGGCCGGCCCGCTCCGCGGGCCAGCCGCACCGTCCTCCTCCAGGGGGTGGAGGGCGCCCGGCTCGTAGCCGGCCTCGCGGACCGCCTCCGCGAGGCTCTCCACGCTGGTATCACCCTCCAGCGAGAAGCGCGCCTCGCCGGCTCGCCAGTCCGCCGTGGTCCGGCGGGCGCCGGCCCGCTCCAGGGCCCGGGAAACGTGCAGGTTGCACGAGTCGCAGGTCATGCCGCCCACTTCCATCCGAACGTCCTTCATCGGGTCTCCCTTCCGTGCCTAGATCCAGTCCGGGCCGATGCGCTGGCAGCTCGCCAGGTGGTCGCAGTGCTCCGCGGCGAGGGACCGTGACAGGCCGAGGAGCTCGCCCAGCCGCGGGTCGCTCAGCCGGTACACGACCGTGCGCCCCCGGCGCTCCCCCTCGGCCACCCGGCACCACTTCAGGCAGGCCAGGTGGTTCGAGATCCGCCCCTGCGGGGCTCCGATCAGATCGACCAGCTCCGAGACGGTGCGCTCCCCGACCAAGAGGAGCTCCACGATCCGAAGCCTGGTGGGGTCTCCCAGGACCCGGAAGTACCGGGCCAGGGCTTCCGGTCCGCACTCCGCGGCCCCTTCCAGCCTCGCCCGCGCCGATCCCACCATCGCTCCTCGCCTCCGCCCGTTGAAACATCAGGATTTCCTGATGATATTCCCGAGGGCCGCCCGTTGCTGGCGGTGGGCGGCGCCCGGAACATCGGTCCTCGGCCCGCGGTTGTGGGATGAAGGCCCGCTTTGGGGATCCTTGCGGCCTCGCCGCCCTCCGCGGCCTCGCCGCGGAGAGAGGTGAGCGGCATGGGATCGGGAACCGAGGGCGGCGAGCGGGACGGCATGCACCGGCTCGAGTGGCGGTCCCTGCTGCCTCATCTTCGCCCGTCCGGACAGCAGGCCATGGCCACCCATGTGGCGTGGATCGCCCGGGACTTCGGCCGTCGGGACCTCTCGCCCCTGTCGGATGAGGACGTGGAGGCCCTCGGGAGGGTCCTCGAGCCGATGAGGGTGGAGGCGGGCCGGAAGGTCCTGTCGCCGGGCGAGCCGTCCGACGCGGCCTACATCGTCGAACGCGGCGAGGTGGAGCTGTACCTGCGCAGGGGGAGGCGCCGGACCCTGGTCGGGATCCAGCGGGCCGGTGGCGTGTTCGGCGACGTCCCGCTCTTGTGCGAGGTGCCGTTCCCCTACTCGGCGGTGGCCCGGACCGACTCGGTCCTCCTCAAGCTGCCCCGGGACCGGCTCACGGACGTCCTCACGAGGCACCCCGCGATCGCCCTGCGGTGGCTGTCGAGCGTGGTGAAGCGTCTCGAGCACGCCAACCGCCGGATCGTGGGGCTCACCGTGGGGGACCTCCGGGCCCGGACCCTGGCCCTGCTCGCCGACGAGATCATGGAAGGGGTCCGGCCGGCCGGGGCCCTGCGGCTCACCCAGGCCGAGCTGGCCGCGCTCCTCGGCGCGTCGCGCCAGAGCGTCAACCGGGTGCTCGGAGGCCTGGCCAGGGAGGGCCTCATCCGCCAGCTCTACGGAGAGATCGAGGTCGTGGAGGGGGAGCGGGTCCTCGAGCTCGCGGGAGGGCAGGCCTTCGTCCGGCGGGTCTGCTGAGGGGCCCCGACGCGCCCAAGACGAGAGGGGGGAGGCCTTCGCCTCCCCCCTCTTTTCGTCCGCGGACGGATCGATCAGGACGGCAGCCTTCCTGCCTCCGGCCTGCTGGCAGCTCCCTGCGGGAGCTCCCGGATCCGGACCGCCTGGTACCGCAGCACGGTGACGATCGTGGCCAGGCCGAACGCGATCGCCAGGAGGTACAGGGCGATCCCGATCCGGCGGGCCCCCTCCAGCCAGAAGCTCCACTGGGGGGCGTTCGCCAGCGCGTACGCGCTGTCTCCCGCGATGGAGGCACCGATGATTGCGTGCAGCACGACCGCTCCGAGGAGCGTCATCATCGCCATGCCCATCACCGCTATGAAGACCTTGCCCGTGTTTGGCATTCGGAGCGTGTGCACCTCGGCTCCGGCCGCCTCCTGGACCTGTCCTCCGCCGACCCGGAACGTCCCGAGTATCCGGGCGATGGCGAACGAGACCGCCGCGAACACCGCGGCGAACCCCAGGAAGTTCACCGCTGGGGTGAACTGCCCGAGGGCGGCGATCGCCTTCTCCGAGCCTCCGGTGGCGATGGCGTTGGCCCTCACGGCCCCGAGGATCGCGCCGGCCGGGAAGGCCATCAGGGCCATGGCCAGCATGGGGAGCCACAGGGCCCGCCCCAGGCGCTGGGGGAGGTTGTACCCCAGGGCCGAACGCGAGACCTCCACGTCGAAGTCGTCGCGGATGCGTGTCGTCCTTGCCATGTCTTCCGACCTCCTCTCAGCGTCCGGTGCGGACGATCTCGGTGATCCTGGAGAACTGGAACCCCAGGACGTTGCCGATCGTGACCAGGGCCAGCACGATCCCCGAGAGGATCAGGCCGAGGCCCGCCTCACGGACCGGCCCGAGCCAGGCGAAGTACGAGGCGGCGGAGGCCGGCTCGAACGACGTCGTGGCCAGGTAGACGACGAACTGGAAGACCTCGACCATTAGGCCCACCATCATCAGGGCCACGAAGGCCTTCGCCGTCGTCGGGAACTTCAGGGTGTGCACGGCGACCCCGGCCGATCGCTGGACCTCGCCGCCGCCGGTGCGCAGCGAGTACAGGATCGATCCCAGCAGGAACGAGACCCCCGCGAGGAGGAACCCCTCCCCCAGGAACTGGATCCCCTTGACCCATGCCGAGAGATCCGCCGCGAGCCCCGGGTCGGAGGCCACCTTGGACGCCTGGACGATGGACAGGACCAGTCCTCCGGCCACGGCCATGAAGCCCATGGCCAGGCTGGGGGCCCACATCGCCCGCGCCATCCTGTGGATCAGGAGGGGCTTGGGGACGTCCGCGGAGACCGTGGCCGAGCCGTAGGGCGTGTCGATCGTGCCGGGTCGGATCGGAGCGGGCTCCGAGGAGCCGCCCTTGAGCGCCGGGAGGGTCTCCCTGACGCTCTCCACCCGCAGCCACAGTCGCCGCAGGATCGCCAGCAGGACGATGCCGATCGAGAGCTTCACCACGCCGAATGCCGCGGTGTTCAGCCCGAAGGACCAGGCGTCGAGCCTGGCCACGTCGACCGCTCTCCCCGGCTGGTCCGACCACGCTCCGGCCACGACGGTGGCCACCAGGGCGACCATCGCCACGACCACACCCACGAACGCGGTTCCCAGCCCGAGCTCGCGGAGCCTGGACTTCGTCCGGTGGTCCGCGCCCGGTGCCGGGCGGAGCAGCAGCGCGTCTGCGCTTGCCATGACTTCCTCCCTTCCGTCGGCTTCGCCACCGCGAACCGCCGCCCGGAGCCTTGCCCGCCCCGAAAGTCGCACCTGCGACCGTGTTGGCCCGGCGGGGTCGGGGATCGCGTCGGACCCGACGAGGGCGCGGAGAGGGTCGGTTCCACGACAGAGCCGGACGGACGGTGCCGGCGGGCGGGTTCCACATGACGCCCCCAGGGGGCGAAGAGAAGGAGGACGACGTGGACTTCAAGGACCGGTGCCCGGCCTGCGGGGAGAGCCTCTCCTGCGGGGTGAGCCAGGTCGCGGAGACCTGTTGCTGCGGCTCGTGCGGCCGCTGCTTCCACGACATCGCACCCGAGCGCCTCCGGTCGCGCCGGCGAGGGACCGGCGACCCCGCCGATGGTCCGCACGACCGGGCGGCCTGACGAGCCTGACGAGGAGGGACCCATGGCCACGACCACCCGGACCCGCGAGGAGCCGGGACCCCACGTGATCGATCCCCGGCGGCTCCTCCGCATCGCCTCGGTGACGCGTGAGGTACTGGCCGAGGCCCGACGGATCGCGCCCGGGCTCGACGGCGCGGCTCACCTCCGCCGTGTCCATGGCCGGATCTGCGGCGAGCTCCGCGCGTCCCTGCCCCCGGAGCTGTACGAGGAGCTGAGCGACCTGACGCCGGAGATCGAGGGCGGGTCGGTCCAGGACCTCGTGCTGGCGCACGCGGAGATCCTCGGCTGGCTGGAAGGCCTGTTCCAGGCGGTGAAGCTCAGCCTCGCCGCGCGGACGTCGCCGGGCGAGACCGGCGAGCCGGGCGAGCCCGCCGGGCCGGCCGAAGCCCGGCCGCCGGAGCCCGAGTATCGCGACCCCGGGTACCTCTGACCGCAGGCGCCCGAGCGCGGTCTCGGCGCCCGGACGCGCGGGGGCCCCCTCACCCGGGCGTTCCGACTCCCCTCCGCCCTCATCCTGGAGGGTCCAAGGTCCTCCGTGGCCGGGGCCGTTGGTCCCTACCGGGCCCGTCCCGGGACGACGGATGGTGAGCGCGGAGGGCGACATGAGCCTGATCCGCCTGAGGTTGTTCGCGATCGTGCTCCCGCTCGCCTTCCTCGCGGGCTTCGACTACCTGCGGCATCGAGTCTTCTACGCCGAGCTCCACAGCCTCGGCGGGGTGATCCTCTTCTACGCCGTCGTCACCGTGGCCGTGTCGGCCTTCTCCTTCGCCGTGTTCGGGCTCATCCGCAGGCTCGAACGGCAGATCCTCGAACGCAACATGCAGCTCACCGCGCTCAACGACATCGCGTCGGCATCTGCCGAGAACCTCAACCTCAACGACCTCCTCGAGGTGGCGCTGGACCGCGTGCTCTCGGTGATGGGGGCGGAGGCGGGGGTGATCTGCCTGCTGGATACCGAGACCGACGAGCTCGTCGCTGTCTGCTCCCGGGGGCTCTCGTCCGAGCTCGCGGAGCGGGTCAAGAGGAAGAAGGTGGACGACGACCCGATCGGAGCCCAGGTCGTTCGCACGGGGTGCCCCGTCGTCCTGGAGCGGATGCTGGACGACCCTCGCGTGGCCGACGTGGCGCGGCGGGATGGCCTCCGCTCGGCCGTCAGCGTGCCGCTCAAGGCCGAGGGCGAGGTCGCCGGGGTCCTCGCCGTGGCCACCAGGCAGGAGCGGCGGTTCCTCCCCCAGGACCTCGAGCTGCTGACCGGCATCGGGGGCCAGCTCGGCCTGGCCATCCGGAACGCGGTGCTGTTCGCGCGGGCGCAGCAGCGCAACCGGGAGCTGGAGGCCCTGCTGTCCGTGGGCAGGGCCGCCGCCTCCTCGCTCGACCTCGGCCCCATGCTGGACAAGGCCCTGGACGCCATCCTCACCGTGACCTCTGCCGAGGCAGCCGAGGTCTGGCTCCTTCGAGAGGGGCAGGAGCTCTTCTTGGAGCGCCAGCTCGGCGCTCCGGAGGAGGCGCTCCGAGCGCGCCCCCGCCTGCGCGTGGGGGAGGGT
The DNA here is from genome assembly GCA_016210805.1 of Actinomycetota bacterium. Lineage (GTDB taxonomy): Bacteria > Actinomycetota > UBA4738 > UBA4738 > JACQTL01. Next base: position 6,850 of record JACQTL010000075.1, read on the forward strand.
CTCCCCGGGGTCGCCGCGGAGACCGGCTCGATCGTGGACGTGCACGACCTGGACCGTGACCCCCGGTTCGTGCGGGAGGAGATCAAACGCCTCGGATTCAAGACGTTCTGCGCGCTGCCCCTCCGGCGGGGAGGCGAGGTCGTGGGAGTGCTCGGCGTCGCGGCTCGGGACCAGGAGGCCCTCTGCAGCAAGTCGGAGCTCCGCCTGCTCGAGGGCATCGGCGAGCAGGTGGCCATGGCCGTCGAGAACGCGCGCCTCCATGAGCGGGTGCTGGACGTGGCCGTGCTCGAGGAGCGCGAGCGCATCGGCCGGGAGCTGCACGACGGCCTCGGCCAGGTCCTGGGGTACATCAACACCCAGGCCCTGGCCATCCGGAAGCTCCTCGAGTCCGGGCGCATCGAGGAGGCCGAGCGCGAGGTGGCGGCGATCGAGGCGGCGGCCAGGGACCTCTCAACGGATGCGCGGGAGGCCATCCTGGCCCTCCGCGTGTCCCTCGCCGCTGAGGGCGGCTTCCTCCCCGCCCTGCGGGCCTACCTCGAGCGATACCGGGAGATGACGGGGGTGGTCGTCGAGCTGGACACCGAGAGGGCTCCTGGTGCGCTGGAGCTCCCGGCCTCGGTCGAGATCCAGCTCCTCCGGATCGTCCAGGAGGCCCTCAGCAACGTCCGGAAGCACGCCGGAACCAGGAAGGCCCGAGTGAGCCTGGCCGAGACGGCCGAGGGCATCTCGCTCTCCGTCTCCGACGATGGGCGCGGGTTCGATCCGGACCGCTCCGCCCGCAGGGGCTGGCCGCGCTTCGGGCTGGAGACCATGCGGGAGCGAGCCCAGGCCATCGGGGGCGCCTTCGAGGTGGTGTCCGACCCGGGGCGAGGCACCAGGGCCATCGTCCGCCTGTCGGCGCATGCAGCGAGGGAGAGCGTGGATGCGAGTATTGCTGGCCGATGACCACGCGCTCTTCCGGGCGGGCATCGCCAGCCTTCTCCGGGCCTGGGACATCGAGGTCGTCGGACAGGCCGGGGACGGCCAGGAGGCCCTGGAGCAGGCCCGCCGGCTCCGGCCCGACGTCATCCTCATGGACATCGCCATGCCCGGGTCCAGCGGCCTGGAGGCCACCCGGCTGATCAAGGCCGAGATGCCTGAGGTGCAGATCGTCATGGTGACCGTGTCCCACGACGACAAGGACCTGTTCGAGGCCATAAAGAGCGGCGCCCGCGGTTACCTCCTGAAGGACATGTCGGGTGAGGACTTCGGTGAGATGCTCTCCGCCATCGCCGCCGGCGAGGCTCCGCTCTCCCCCGGCCTGGCCACGAAGATCCTGAAGGAGTTCGCCCGCGATCCGCGCGAGCAGCCGCGGCGACACGCGGAGGAGGACCTCACGGAGCGGGAGCGTGAGGTGCTGAGCCTCGTGTCCTCGGGCGCGACGAACCGCGAGATCGCCGGTGCCCTCTACATCTCCGAGCACACGGTGAGCTTCCACATGAAGAACATCCTGGCCAAGCTCCATCTCAAGAACCGCGCCCAGGCCGTCGCCTTCGCGTTCCAAAGCGGCCTGGCAGGGCCCTCGGCCCCGGACGGCGATCGCGACCTACCCGATTAGGTAGGTCCTCCCCCCCGGCAGAACCCCCGTTCCTGCCAGGACGGAACTATCCCCCCTGGTGTTCTCGGCCTCCGGGGGCCCGCCTCAGACTCGTCCCGGGACCGCTCCGTGGGAGGGCCGACGAGGTGGGAAGCGCGACGCAGGGCCGCCGGGTGGTGGCGGTGACCGACGGTTCCCTGCTGACCCTGGGGCTGGCGAGCGTGCTCCGGGAGCAGGCCGGCATCGACGTCGTGACGGTGAACCCTGCGCGAGGCCGGGTCTACCGGCAGGTCCGGGAGGCCAGGCCCGACGTGGTCATCATCGCGAACGGCGGAGCGCGTACGGGCCTCCCCGAAGGGGTCCTCAGCGTGCAACGGCTCCTCGAGGACAACCCCCGCTCGACCGTCATCGCACTGTCCCTGGTCCGGCCGGAGATGGAGGTCTTCCGGGCCCGCCGGGTACGCGGAGCCACCGTCGAGGACCTCCTCCAAGCCCTGGAGGGCGCCCGATCGGATCCCACGGGAGGGCGGGTCTCGCCCGGAGCCCCGAAGCCAGCGAGCGGGGGTGCGGAGACCCCGGGAAGGAGGGAAGGACCATGAGACGCACGTTCCTGCTGAGGGCCCTGGCGCTGGCCGGGGTGATCGCCGTGATCGCGGCGTCGTGCACCGGTGGGGGGGACGAGGGCCGTGATGACCAGCCGCCCGTCGCCCAGCCGTCCGAGGGGCAAGCTCCGGCGACCGAGCCACCCGCACCCGTGGAGGGTACCGAGGGGCTCTGGGCGACGCCGCCCATCGGGCAGACCTGGGCCGAGTACTTCGGGATCGAGCTGGAGGCGACGCTCGACGCCGGCGGCCCCAGGATCCTGGACCCGGAGCCCGGGGATCTGTACTTCTACACGAACTCGGGCACGGGCTGGGGGGCCTCCAACACCAAGAACTCGGTGGTGGTCTTCGACGCCACGGACATGATGGACTGGAAGCCCCTGGCGGTCACGAACCTCCCCGCCGAGTACTCGGTCGGGTACTCGAGCCACGGGGCCACCGTGTCCGCGGACGGGCGATGGATCTACCTCCAGTCCATGGCCAGCCCGGAGAAGCCACCCCGGCTGATCGTGATCGACGGCTTCACGCTGCAGCCCCACAAGGTCTTCCGGGAGACCCGCGGAGGGTTCGGCGGCCACCACCTGAACAACTTCACCGGCCCCGACGGCCACGAGTACGTCATGAACATCGACTTCAACTGGAACTGGGGCGGGTCCGGGGCCTGGGTCCTGGACCCGAGCCAGGACCATGCCATCGTCGGGGGCATGAACCGCCAGGACTTCTCGGGCAACCCCTACATCCTGTCCGGGGACATCCAGGGCCAGTACATGTTGGCGACGGTGCCCGCGCCATCGGCGGCCCTGCGGGGAAAGATGGAGGGTTACCTGGCCAAGATCGACCTCGAGACCTGGAAGATCGTCGGGGCGACCCCCGTCCTCGACCCCATCTGGCCCGAGGTCACGCAGGACGGCAAGTTCGCCTGGGTCACCGAGGGCGACGGCCAGAAGGTCAAGAAGATCGACCTGGAGACCATGCAGGTCGTCGCGGAGGTGTCCACCGGTCCCGGTCCCTGGGGAGCCCGGCTGTCCTGCGA
>JACQTL010000072.1 GCA_016210805.1 Actinomycetota bacterium
ACAAGGCGAGCATCCTGGCCGACGCGATGGAGGCCGTGCTCGGCGCGGTGTACCTGGACCTGGGCCTGGACATGGCCCGGGAGCTGATCGAGCGGCTGTTCTGGCCCCGGATGGAGGCGTACGTGCGGGGGGAGGGGGACCGCGACTACAAGACGATCCTCCAGGAGCTGGCCTCGCAGGACCTGGGGGCCGTGCCCGAGTACCGGATCGCCGAGGCCGGCCCCGACCACGCGAAGGAGTTCACCGCCACCGTGCACCTGGCCGGCAAGCGGCTGGGCCGGGGCCGGGGGCGTTCCAAGAAGGAGGCGGAGCAGCAGGCCGCCAGGCAGGCGTTCCGGCGCCTGACCACGGCCGAGCCCGCCGGGCTGAAGGAGGGTTCGGGTGGAGCTCCCTGAGGTCGAGGTCATGCGGCGGGACCTCGAGAAGGACGTGGTGGGCCGCAAGGTCAAGGAGGCCGAGGTCCGCCCGTCCCGGAACTCCATGCGGGTCATCCGCCGCCACGCCAAGCGCAAGGACTTCACCTCGCGGCTGGAGGGGACCAAGGTCACCAGGGCCGAGCGGAAGGGGAAGTACCTCCTCCTCCACCTCGACTCCGGCGACGTGTGGGTCGTGCACTTCGGGATGAGCGGCCAGTTCGTGAGGGGGACCAAGCGGAACGTCCTCCCGCCGCACACCCACATCGTGGTCACGTTCCAGCAGGGCGGCGACCTCCGCTACGTGGATCCCCGGACGTTCGGAGAGTCGTTCGTCACGTCCGCCGACGAGCTCGGGAAGGTCAAGGAGCTCGCCCACATCGCCATCGACCCGCTGGAGGACACGTTCACGTGGCCGGCCTTCGGCGAGCTGATGGCCCGGCGGGCCTCGAAGCTCAAGCCGCTCCTCATGGACCAGACCTTCATCTCCGGCCTGGGGAACATCTACTCCGACGAGGTCCTGTTCGCCGCGGGGCTCCGGCACGACCGGATGTCCGACTCGCTGTCCTCGCAGGAGGTCCGCCGGCTGTACCGAGCGGTGCAGGAGACCGTCCAGGACGCGATCCGGTACCGAGGGACGACCCTGGAGGACGAGGCCTACGTGGACCTGTTCGGCAAGCCCGGGGAGTACCAGAACGAGCTCAAGGTGTACGGGCGGAAGGGACTGCCCTGCCGCCGGTGCCGCACTCCCATCGAGACCGTCAAGATCTCCAACCGCAACAGCTACTTCTGCCCCCAGTGCCAGAGCTGACAGGGTTGATGCGGGGTTGCCCGCCCGTTTCTCCGCCCGTTTCCCCGAATGGCCTTGCGCCAGCCATCTCCACGCGAGTAGATTCCGTTCGCTAGTGCGCCTCTGAGCAACTAGTGGTTCGGGTTCGACGAATGCGGGGTGGGGATGCGTCCTGGGGGGAAGCGGGCCGGTAGTTGGGCCGTGCCGGCCGGGATACTGCTGCTGGCGAGCCTGCTGTCGGCCCCGGCCGGAGGTCAGGTAGCCGACCCGTCGCCCTCTCCCAGCCCGCCACCCGAGGCAGTCGCCCCCGGCACCCTCATCTCCTCGACGAGGACCTCGAACACCTACGCGGCCGAGGACGGCGCCCGTACGACCGTCCTCTTCCCGGCGTCCGTGAACTTCAAGGACCAGGGGGAGTTCGTCCCCATCGACAACGACCTCGTCCCCGTGCCCGGCACGGAGCCCGGGGTGGAGAACGAGGCCAACCGGTACACGGTGAGGCTCCCCGACGAGCTCGACTCCCAGGTCAGGATCGACCGTCCCTCGGGCACGGTCGGCCTGGAGCTCGTTGGAGCCGCCCCCGTGCAGGGGATCGTTTCCGGGGACACCATGTCCTACCCCGACGTCCTCCCCGGGGTCACCCTGCGCTACACCGCCGCCAACGACCAGGTCAAGGAGACCATCGAGCTGGCCTCCCCCACCTCCCCGAGCTCCCTGGCCTTCCGGCTCACCCCCGGTCCCGGCCTCACCCCGTCCCCGAACCCGGCCGGGGGCGTGGACCTCACCGACGGGGACGGGGTGGTCGTGTACTCCATCCTCCCGCCCTGGGCCGTGGACTCCGACCACCCGGCCTGGGAGGACCCCGGGCAGGTCACCATGGCCCTGTCCGAGGACCCGGGCGGCTACCTGCTCACCATGACCCCCGACCCGGCCTGGCTCCAGGACCCCGCCCGTGAGTGGCCCGTCCTGATCGACCCCACCATCACGATCGGCCCTCCCCTGCAGGACTGCTTCGTGTCCGCCGGGTCGAACCAGAACACCTCGCTCTGCGCATACACGCAGGTCAACGTGGGGGACAACTCCAACGGGGTACGCCGGGGCCTGGTCCGCTTCGACCTGTCCGCCGTCCCCGTGGGGGCCGACATCTCTCAGGCCACCCTGAAGCTGTACATGTCCTCCCAGTCGAACACCCGGGCCAGTGCGGCGAGCCTGCACCGGGCCACCAGGGCCTGGACCAACGCGGCCACCTGGAACTCCTGGGACGGCACCAGCCCGTGGACCACGCCGGGAGGGGACTTCGATGCTGTCCCGGCCGCCTCGAACCCCCAGGTCGGCGACGCGCTCGGATGGGTCACCTGGCAGCCCACCCAGCTCGTCAGGGACTGGGCCTCGGGTGCGGCTCCCAACGACGGCGTGCTCGTCAAGACGGCCACCGAGGACGTCGGGAACCTGATGAGCTTCACCTCGACCGACAGCACCGACTCCGTCCACTGGCCCGTGCTCAAGGTGACCTACACGCAGGCTGCTCCGGCACCCAAG
>JACQTL010000078.1 GCA_016210805.1 Actinomycetota bacterium
GGACGGCCGGGTGTGGACCTTCGCCTACTCCCCAGACAACCAGCTCAAGAACATCACCTCGCCCGACGACCCGGCCACCCCCGAGAACGACTCCGAGCGCGTGGCCTTCGAGTACGACGGTTACGACCGGCTGATCAAGATCAAGGATGGGGAGGCCGTCAGCCAGGGCCGGCCCGGTTGGGAGATCACCTACACCATCCTCGACGACCCGAAGTCGCCCGTGGACACGATCCATCCTCCCGGGCTCCCCGCTCAGGCGGTGTGGAACTTCGACTACGGCCCCAACCAGGGCGGCTCGGCCACGGTCGAGTACACCCAGCTCACCGACCCCCAGGGCTCCACCACGGCCCCGGCCGACGACCGCCGGGTGAAGACCGACTTCAACTCCGCGGGGCTCCCCATCCGGATCTCGGGCCCCGCCGACGACCAGGGGTACTGGCCCCAGACCACCATGGTGTGGGACACCAACGGGAACATGCTCTGTCAGAGGTCCCCCGTGGCCAACGCCGTGGCCGAGGGGTGCCTGGCCGGTAACACCTCCGACGCCCTGAACACCGAGTACACCTACGACGACGACGCCCCCTTCCGGCTCCTGTCGGTCCTTCACCCCGACCCCGACCAGGGAGATCCCCTGGGCAGGACCGAGGAGACCTACTCCTACGACGGGGGGTGGACGTTCACCGGCCTGTGGATGGAGAAGTACACGAACAAGCAGCTCAAGGGCGTCCCCATGGGCGAGCAGTCCTGGGGCGACATGGACAACGACTGGGCGAACGGGTCCCCCGGCATCGGTCAGTCCGACAACTGGTCGATCCGCCTGACCGGGTTCCTGGACATCCCCGGGACCACGGGGCAGAACTACAAGTTCCGCCTGTACTCCAACGACGGGGCCAACCTGATCATCGGGAACAGCCTGCTGACCTCGTGCTTCGGGCAGACCATGACCTGGGCCTACTCCGAGTACAACTGCGGGACCTCCGTGGACGCCAAGCGGTGGCTGAAGCCGGGGCTCCGCCCCATCGTCATCGAGCTCCAGGAGCAGACCGGGGCGGCCAAGCTCAAGCTCGAGTGGAACCAGGGCAACGGGAACTGGCAGGTCGTGCCCCCCTCCATGCTGAAGCCGAACCTGGGCCTCCTCACCTCCGAGTCCCACGGCCCGGCCGGGGGAGGAACCCAGGGCCGGGTGGAGGTCCAGTACACCTACCCGAGCGACGACGCCAAGGCCAGGAGGTCCCCCTCCGAGGAGCGCCACACCGATCAGGCCACCACCGAGATGCGCAAGACCGCCTTCGCCTACGACTCCTACGGCCGGGTGACCTCCACCACGAAGGCCGCCGGGACGGCCTTCGCGGCCACCACGACGTTCGTCTACACCGACACCACGGGGGCCTCGGGCGAGTCGTGCCTCACCCAGGTGACCGACCCCCTGGGAGCGGTGATCACGAACGACTGCACCCCGGCCGGAGACATCGAGACCACCACCCTCGCTGTCAGGGCCGCGGCCTCCCAGCCCGCCCAGTCACGGACCACGTCCTACGACCTCGACCCCCTGGGCCGGGTCCTGGTGGAGGACCCGCCCGGGGACGCCCTGATCACTTACGACTACGACTTCTCCGGGCGGCGGACCAAGGTCGACGTCCTGATCGACGCCTCCACGAACCGGCACGCCGTGACGGAGTACGTCTACGACGACATGGGGCGACTGCTCACCGAGAAGCTCCCCGACCCGGACGGCTCCGGTCCCAAGCCCCGGCCGCAGGTCTCCTACTCATACGACCACGCCGGGAACGTGACCCAGATGACCGACGTCAGGGGCCAGGTGTGGACGAGCGTGTACGACGCCCACAACCGGGTGGTCCAGACCACCACCCCCACGGGCCTGGTCTCGGCCACGGCCTACCGGATCAAGACGGGGCCGGAGGGGCAGCCGGGGACCACCTTCGTGAACGACGTGCGGGCCACGGCCCCCGACGGGGTGGTCTCCGAGACCGACATGGACATCGCCGGGCGCCCGGTCTCCGAGAAGGTGGGGACCCTCACCGCCGCCACGTACACGTACGACACCGTGGGGAACGTGGTCCAGGTGACCTCCCCGGCCGGGGTAACGACCGAGAACGACTACAACGCCTTCGGCCAGGTCACGGTGGAGCGCCGGGACGACGTGGGCGGGGAGGCCGTGACCACGTACGCATACGACGCCGCAGGTCGCCTGGCCACGGTGGACGGCCCCCGGCCCACGGCGGACAAGGACCTCCTCACCTACACCTACGACCTCCTCGACCGGGTGGACACGGTGGCCCAGGGGGACCCGGCCACCCCCCTCGTGACCGTGGACGTGGACTACGATGACGCCGGGGAGCAGGTCAGGATCACCCAGTCCGCCTCCCCGGCCATCGTGAGGACCTACACCTACGACACGGCCGGACGCCCGGTGACCTCCACGGACGCCCGGGGGACCACCACGAACACCTTCAACGCCGCCGGATGGGTGACCCAGGTCTCCGACCCGCGGGGGATCGCCCTGAGGTTCGAGTACGACGACCTGGGGAAC
>JACQTL010000006.1 GCA_016210805.1 Actinomycetota bacterium
CGACGATGGTCCTGCTCTCGCTGCTCCTCGGCTGGGTCGTCCTCCCGCCGACGGCCTCAGCGGACTCCGAGATCGACCTGGGCATCTTCGGGGCCGCCGACCTGGAGGTCGACGAGGCCCGCGGTCGCGCCTACCTGTCCGCCGGCGCGACCGTGGAGATCGTCGACTACTCGGGGAACCCCCTGGGGTCGCTCACGGGCCTCGACGACGCGAGGGGCCTGGCCATCGTCGACGACGTCCTGTACGTGGCCGACCACGACACCTCCACGATCGAGCGCTTCGACCTGAGCACGTGGCCCCACACGAGGCTCGAGCCATTCGTGCTCGAGGCCTTCACCTGGCCCGACCGCCTGGTCCACGCCGGCGGGGCTCTCTGGTTCACCGCCGAGAGCTGCGGGACCAATTCCCAGCCGGTCTACCGGATCGAGCTCGACGGCACGGGGCTCACCGAGCTGGCCGGGTTCACGGAGGACTCTCCGTACTGCCTGCCCATGTTCGCCTCGGAAGACGCACCGAACAGGCTCGTCCTGGGGAGGGAGACGATCGTGGTCTACGACCTGTCCACCGACCCCCCGACCAAGCTGGCCGAGCGCCGAGGCGGCGTGGGGAGCGCCGTGATCCTCCCCGGGGGCGCCAGCCTCCTCCGGGCCGAGGGGTTGACCGTGGTGGAGCTCGCCCTGGACGACCTGTCGGGCCCCAACTTCACCTACCAGGCCGACCGGGGGATGCACCTGTGGATGGACTTCACCCCAGCCGGCGGAGGCCGGATCCTCGCCGTCGGGAGCGGCAGCGGGATCGCCAGCATCTGGCTGTGGGAGCAGGGGAACGCGACCGCGACCCGCGTGATCGAGGTCGAGGCCGACGGCAACAAGTTCACCGCCTTCTCGCCCGACGGGGAGAGCATCTGGACCTTCCCCGGGGACGGGAAGCTCCACGTGATCTCGGTGCGTCCGGTCTGCCCGGGCTACGAGCTCTCGGCGCTGAACCAGGTGCAGGGCACCGCCTCGGCCGACACCCTCCTGGGGACCCCCGATCCGGACGTGATCTGCGGGTTGGGCGGCAACGACCGGCTGATCGGCCTGGGTGGGAACGACATCCTCGTCGGCGGCCCGGGGGTGGACACGCTGATCGGAGGTCCCGGGGCCGACACCCTGATCGGCGGTCCCGGCGCGGACGGCACGGACGTCGCCGCGGACTTCGGGACCGTGGGCCTGTTCGGGGGCCCCGGCAACGACGTGCTCCTCGGGGGAGCGGGAGGCGACGACCTGTTCGGGGGCGGCGGCAACGACCGACTGGTGGGCGCGGACGGCGAGGACATCCTGTTCGGCGACCTGGGCAAGGACACCCTCCTCGGGGGCCCGGCCCTGGACATCCTCCTCGGCGGCGCCGGGAACGACACGACCAACGGGGGCGGCGGCTTCGACTGCGCCGACTTCGAGTTCGAGGCCGGGCCGATCACCGCGAGCCTGTCCTCGGGGACCGCGTCGGGGACGGGCGCGGGCACCGACAAGCTCACGGGCATCGAGTGCCTGATCGGCTCGCCGAAGGCCGACCATCTGACCGGGAACGGCGCGGCCAACACCCTGTGGGGGCTGGCCGGACCGGACACCCTGATCGGCCTGGCCGGGAACGACTTCCTCCACGGGTGGGGCGGCTTCGACGCGCTGAACGGGGGCGCCGGGTTCGACCTCTGCCTCGTCGGCGCGAACGGGGGGACGCGGACGGGCTGCGAGCAGACCTCGCTCGGCCCCCAGGGGGCCGCCCCCGCCCATGCGGCCGGGCCTCCCGGCCGTTCGGAGGTGCTGGCCACGGCCGCAGCGCTGCGCCTCGCCACCGGGCGGTAGGGGCGGCCGTCCCCCCGGTTCCGGCGGATCCGGGGCCGGACGGGGCCGGATGTGCTGGACGGGGCTAGACGGGGCGCGGTTCCGGGAAAGACACTCGGCGGGAGGCCCAGCCATGACCGAGAACCGAGCCCCGGGGACGATACTCATCCGAAACGGACCGGTGGAGTCGCTGGACGACCACGTGGCGGCCGGGGGAGGGCAGGGATTGGCCGCTGCCCTGGACCGTCCGCCCGAGGACGTGATCGAGGAGGTCCGCCGCTCCGGGCTCAGGGGTCGGGGCGGCGCGGGGTTCCCCACGGGCGTCAAGTGGCGGACGGTGCGGGAGGACCCCCACCCCAGGAAGTTCGTGGTCTGCAACGCCGCCGAGGGAGAGCCGGGGACGTTCAAGGACCGGTGGCTCCTCCGGGCCGATCCCTACAGCGTGCTCGAGGGGCTGGCCATCGCGGCGCACGCGGTCGGGGCCGAGCGCGCGTACATCGGGATCAAGGCCGGGTTCGAGCCGGAGATCGAGCGGCTCCGCCGGGCCCTGGCCGAGATGTCGGTGAGGGGAGCGCTGGGGCCGGTTCCCGTCGAGCTGGTCGGCGGTCCGGACGAGTACCTGTTCGGGGAGGAGAAGGCCCTGCTCGAGGTGATCGAGGGCGGGGATCCGCTCCCCAGGATCGTGCCGCCCTGGATGGAGGGGCTCTTCCGGAAGCCGGGCGCGCCGAACCCCACGGCGGTGAACAACGTGGAGACCCTGGCCCACGTGTCCCACATCCTCCGGGAGGGGGCGGACTGGTTCCGGTCGTTCGGCACCGAGGGCTCGCCGGGAACGATGCTCTTCACGCTGTGCGGCGACGTCAGGCATCCCGGGGTCTACGAGCAGCCCCTCGGCCTCACCCTGCGGGACCTCGTCCACGGGGTCGGGGGAGGCCCACCGGAGGGACGGGACGTGAACGCCATCTTCCCGGGCGCCTCGAACACGGTGATCAGCCCCATGCAGCTCGACACCCCGCTCGGGTTCGACGAGATGAAGGCGGTGGGCACGGGGCTCGGTGCCGGGGGATTCGTCGTCTACGACGACTCGGCGTGCATCGTCCGGGCGACGCTGGCCTTCTCGCGGTTCCTCTACGTCGAGTCGTGCGGGCAGTGCCCCGCCTGCAAGCACGGGACCGGGCAGATCACCGAGCTGCTCGGGCGGATCGACCGGGGAGAGGGGAACGAGGCCGACGTGGAGACGATCCTGGCCCGGGCCCTGACGGTGACCGACGCGCAGCGGTGCGCGCTCCCCACCGGGGAGACGCTCCTCGCCCAGAGCGCCGTGCACGTGTTCGGCGAGGAGTTCGGTGCCCACCTGGGCAGGGCCTGCCCGTCGGATCGGGAGATCCCGGTGCCCAAGATCGTCGACTTCGACGAGGGGGCCGGGGACTTCGTCTACGACGAGCGGTACCGGCTGAAGCGTCCCGACTGGACCTACGCGGACGAGCCGGGGACGTGAGGGCCGGCCCGGGCCGGCCCTCTAGCTCCAGACGCTGACGATGATGCCGACCACGGCCAGCGCCACGACGTGGTAGCCGCCGTTGATGAGGTGAAGGACCGGCTTCCGGTTCTCGTAGGCGAACGTGACGATCAGCGAGGTGAGGGAGAAGGCCACCCCGGCGGTCAGGCCCAGAAGGAGGCCGTCGCCCACCGAGGAGGCTCCGGTCCACACGGCCAGGAGCCCGAGCCCCAGGGCGGCCACGAGCTCGAGGACGAAGGTTCCCAGGAACAGGACGGCGTTCATGCCACCCTGCGGGTCGACCCCCGCGGCGGCCATCCACGGCTTCGCGAAGAGGGCCGGCGAGTACCAGAGCGCGCCGATCGCGAAGTAGGCCACCCCTCCGACCAGCACGGCCAGGTAGTTCACGTCCGAGAACGCGTCCAGCGACATCGTGCCCCCTTCCCCTCGACTCCGCGGGGGAATCTAAGCGCGGGACCCCATGGGGGCGCCAGCGGGCGAACGAAGGAGCCGGCCCCCGTGGGGCCGGCTCCTTCCTCGTCGCGCGGTGCCTGTCGCCTACGCCGCGTACAGGCCCACGTCGTCGAAGACGACGGTTCCCGCCGTCCTCGTGTCCGTGGGGGCGAACCCGGTGAGGACCACCCGCACGGCCGTCACCCCGGCCGGGACCGTGATGGTCTGCTCCAGGTCCACGAACCCCGCGGTGGACAGCGGGGCCGTGAGGGCCCGGACCGTGCTCAGGACCTCCCCGGCGGCGCCGAGGTAGGCCAGGGACACGGTGGGTGCCGACGAGGCCCCGTCGGTCGAGACCGAGAGCACCAGGTCCAGCACCTCGCCGGCGGACACCTCGATGGCGTCGCTGGTCCACGTGGGAGCCCCGGACAGGAGGACGCTTCCTCCCGTGCCGGTGATCGCCGCGCCCTGCGAGCCGTCGGTGCCCTCGCCGGACCACGAGGTCTCCCCGGCGCCGGTGTCCGATGCGGTCCACCCCTCCGGAGCGTTGCCCTCGGAGTTGGCCTGCTCGAACGAGCCGTTCTTGATCTTGTTCCCCTTGATCTGGAACGTGAGGACCCCGGCGTTGTTCGTCTCGACCTCCTCGGCCACCGCCTGCAGCACGTCGGCCGTGGCCGTGATCGTGTGCTCGCCCTGCACGTTGCCCTCGGACTTCCACGTCACGACGGCCTCGGTGGTCCCGCCGGCCGGGATCGCGGCGGTGTCGATCGAGCCGAGCTCCGTCTGGCCGTCCAGGACGAACTCCGTCGTCGAGGGTCCGGCCTCCGCGAGGCCCACGTTCGCGATGGTGGCCATCACCGGGGCCTTCCTGCCGCCCCGGACCTTCACCGGAGTGGAGATGTCGGTGACGACCAGGTCCGGAAGGGGAGCCGGGCGCACGTAGTCCACCAGGTTCAGGAAGACCTGCCATCCGGCGAACGTCAGGGAGTAGGACCCCAGGCCGAACCGCATGTCGCGGGGGCCGCCGGGGGCGTAGTTGGGGTCGGGGAGCATGGCCCCGGCGATCCGGATCACGCCCCGTCCCACGTGCCGCTCCCCGAGGCCGACCCCGGCCCCGAGCAACGCCGACGTGCACTCCGCGACGTCGTCCTTGCCGCAATCCGCCTCCCAGGCGGCGCGGTCGACGTAGTACTGGGTCAGCTTGGCCCTGGCCGCCCCGTCCTGCGTCGCGTCGGGCGTGTAGCCGATCGGCGCGGGCTCCATGACCTGCCGGGCCGTCCCCCCCGCCGTACCGGGCAGGCAGACGTCCCCGAGGAGCGGGTCGGGCGTGTCGGGCGTGCAGAGGTTCCCGCGCCCGGACACGTTCATCTCGAAGCGAGGCACCGCGCCCCGCCCGCCGGGCTGGCTCGACCCGACCAGCCCCGGCTCGACGAGCCCCAGGGACTCGAGGCCCCCCAGCGCGCCGTCGGTCAGGATCAGGTTGCCGCCCCGGGCCGCGTAGGTCCCCACGGCCTCGGTGTACTCGTCGAACTGGGCGGCGGTGTACCTGCTCTCGCCCGGGTCGGGGATGGCCGGGTCGGAGGAGAACTCGATCGTCCCCTGGACGGGCTGGGGCACGGCCGCGAAGTTCTCCAGGCGCACCCGCCAGGTCCCCGCCTCCGGCACCGTGACCGTGAGGTTCTCGCCCTTGGCGATGAAGCTGCACTGGCAGCCCCGCTCCTCCCAGGTGCCGTCGTCGCGCTGCCGCTCGACGTAGATGTCCCAGTCGCTGTCGAGCACCCAGGAGCTGCGCACGAACATCAGGTCGTTGTCGGCGTCGGGAGGCCCGAGCACCTCGAACTCGAAGGTGTTGGTGCCGACCACGGTCGCCTCGGGTCCGAAGCTGAACGGGATCGTGGCCTGGGGGTCGCCGCTGAACGGCGCCTCCTGGGCTCCCACGAACTCCGGCATGAAGTCGTCCACCACGACCAGCGAGTCGAGGCCGTCGAGGACGCTCGGGTCGGCCAGGATCTCGTCCACCGTGACCGGGACGAGCTCCTGCCCCTCCGGGACGTACCGGTTGAGGTCGTCGAAGAAGTCCATCGACGACGCCGAGATCGCGGCCTGGCCCGGGCTCGCCTCCGCGGTCACGTGGCGGAAGTCCACCTCCACCCGGGTCGGGCTGCCGTCCAGGCTGGTCAGCCGGACCCGCCACCTCCCGGGGACCGGGTCGTTGGCCGTCACGACCTGCCCCGACTGCGCGTACAGGTCGGGCGTGGACGCCCCCTCGGTCTGGGCCTGGACAAAGGAGGAGGCCACGGTCAGCCACTGGCCGCCGCCCTCCTCGTCGAACCGCTCCAGCTTCAGGCGGGGGATCGAGCCGGTCCCGATCCCGTCCACGTTGGTGAACGTGGCCTGCACCGTGATGCCGCCGTTGAATATGCCCACGTCGGGTCCGAGGACGTCGAACTCGAGCGTCGGCTGGAGCCCGTCCATCACGAAGGTCCCGCCCTGGCAGCTCGTGCAGGGGAGCAGCGTGTCGATGTCGTTCTGGGCGGGGTAGCCGGGGTTCTGCGGGCGGTCGGACGCCTCGACCTCGACCCGGCGCGGGTCGAACACGTACCCGATCCTCCCCGGCGGCTCGTAGACGAAGTCGGCGTCCTCCTCGGTGAGCATCGAGGCGAGCTGCGAGTAGATCAGGCCCTTGTTCCCGTCGACGTGCATCTGCTCGTTGATCGGGTCGAAGAGGTTGTTGGGGAGGATGTGCGACATCGACATCTCGTTGTCGATGCCCACGCCGTTCAGGCCGATGGGGGAGTCGAACCAGTCGCCCACTCCACCGGTGATCTGGTATCCGATCGTGTCGACGACCGTTCCCCACTGGTCGGCGAAGCAGTACGGGAAGTTACCGCTTGTGACCAGCACGTTCCTCACCGGGCACGACTCCCCGGCGTCGTTCTGGCCGTTCTGGTTCGCGTCGGCGATGTACGGGGACCAGCCCAGGCGCTGAGTCTGGTCCTCCCAGGCCCGGAGCGACTGGTCCACCGTCGAGAAGTTCTTCCGGAAGTCGCGTTGCCCCGCGCCGATCAGCGTGAAGGAGAAGGCCACCGCGAGGATCTGGCCGTGGAGGTCGATGCCCCCGGCGAAGCGGTCCCCCGACGTGACCCCCCGGATGCCCTTCAGCACCTCGCTGTAGGCCCTGGTCTCGGGCTCCGAGCCGGGGGAGTAGGGGCGGTACGTGTAGCCGAGCGTGGGCCAGTCGCGGTTGAGGTCCACGCCGTTCCCGTTGTACCGCTGGTAGTAGACGCCGCCCTCACCGAGCTCGCCGCGGTGCCAGCCGTCCGGGTTCGGGGGGACGAAGTAGATCACCGACCGCTCGAGGACCTCCCCGGCCGTGGGCACCTCGCGCGCCGTCGGGGTCTCCACGATCTCCTTGGGGAACGGCCCCTCGTCCGAGCATGCCGGCGCCGCCGAAGGGTCGTCCTCACATGCCGCCCAGGTGACCAGGTCCTCCATGGCCCTGATCCCGCCCTCCACGCCGGCCCGCTCGATCCCGTGGATCGAGAGGCTGTAGGCGAAGTGGAGCCGGTCGCGCTCCGGGATGGGGGACTGGGCGTCGGTGATCTTGAACAGGTACAGCGGTCGGCGGTCCCGGGAGAGGATCTCGAGGTTGCCGTCCTCGTTGAACCCGAGGGTCGTGGGTATCCCGGCGGACTTGTACTCCGGGTTGTCGTAGGCCTGGTCGAGACGGATGACCTGGAGGAAGCGGGGGAACTTCCGCTGCAGGAACGTCGCCCCGTCGACCACCTCGTCGTAGCCCAGGAACTGCTCGACGCACACCCGTCCCTTGGCGTAGGGGGACACGCCGTCCGGCGTGTCCTTCACCCCGTCGCCGTCGGAGTCCGAGGCGCCGAACGCCAGACATCCCTGGGGGTCCGGGAACACCCGCCCGAAGGCGAGCAGCTCGGCGTCGCTGGTGGCCACCGGGTTCGGTACGGCCACGGCGAGCCGCGCCGTCCCGGCCGTGAGGCCCGTGGACAGGAGCAGCAGGGCGACCAACGTGGTCTGGACCTTGCGGCGCATCGACTTCCTCCCTCCTCCCTCCCCGCGGGCAGGGGAGGGAAGCCGTCGCGCATGGCCCGGGGCGATCGGCCCCAGACCACGCTCAAGGTAGCCCGATATGACTAGTCCTTTATACCTACTTCCGGGGGCTTGAAACGCTGCGGCGGGGGTTTTCCGGTCGGTTGGACCGGGAGCGCTACGAGCCGAGCGGGGAGGCCTCCTGCTCGGGGGCCCCGGCCGTGATCCGGTCGGCGGGCTCGTCCAGGGCCCGCAGCCGGGCGAAGATCGGCAGGGCCAGCACCGTCACCAGTCCGCCGACCACGAACCCGGCCGGGACCGAGCGCTCCTGCGACAGGTACCCGAGGCCGGTCTGGCCCCCGACGCTGCCCAGGCTGCCGACCAGGGCGTCGAAGGACACGAGCGTCGCCCGCTCCGAGGAGGGGATGGAGGCGTGTAAGTACGTCTGGCGGACCGGGCCCAGCACGCCGAGGGCCAACGATCCCAGGAGGAACAGGGGCACGGTGATCCAGAAGCTCCGCACGGCCCCGGTGGCCACCATGGCCGCCGTCGAGAGGGCCGCGGCCGTGAGCAGGATCGAGGTCCGGCGGCGGCCCGGCCGGGCAAGCCGGCCGACCAGGGCGTTCCCGCAGATCCCGGCCAGGGCGAAGAGGGCGGCGATCAGCCCGGCGAGCCAGATCGCGTTGGAGCCCCACAGCTCCAGGAAGTAGGGCTGCCAGGCGTACCAGGCCCAGGCCATGAACCCCCAGGAAACGAACGAGTACGTGACCAGGAGCCGCACCGCCGGCGAGCCCCAGCCGTACGTCATGCCCGTGCGGGCCACCTTCCTCATCTCGCCCACGATCCCCCGCAGGCGCATCGTCCGGGGCGTGAACCCGATGTCGTGCATGATGCGGAACCCCACGGCGAAGGCGCCGAGCACGAGGGCCGCCCGGACGAGGTAGGGGATGGCGAGGTCGAGCTGTCCGAGGAGCCCGCCGCCCACGGTCCCGGTGATCATGGCGACGCTCGACACCATCGACGCCCGGGCGAAGACCCCGTCGAGCTCCTTCTGGTAGCCGGTCGCCTTGAGCGCGTCGACCAGCCAGGCCTCCACGGCGCCCGAGTAGAACGTGTAGCCGAGGCCCAGGATCACCCCGGCCAGGCAGAACAGGAGGAGGCCGCCCTCGACGGCCGCCACCCCCACGTACGCCAGCGTCCCCACGGCCAGCGTGGCCTCGGAGAGCAGGAAGGAGACGCGCCGGCCCCGAGTGTCGGCCACCACCCCCGTCGGGACCTCGAACAGGGCCATGGCCGCGGTGAACGCGGCGTTGGCCACGAACACCTCGAAGATGGACAGCCCGGCATCCAGCAGGAACAGCGTGTTGATGCCCCAGATCAGGGAGGCGGACAGGGTGAACAGCCCGCTGATCACGAGGTACCCGCGGATCACGCGCTTCGGGTCCATCGAGCGCCGATCGTACCCCGGTGACCAGGTCCGGCCCCGCTATGCGGTCGCGGCTCCACGCTCCTGGACGACCCAGCCGTTGCCGTCGGGGTCGGCGAAGGCCAGGTACGAGCCGTAGTCGCGGCGCTCCGGGTCGGGGCCGGGCACCCGCCGGCCGTCCTCGAAGTGGAAGGCCTCGCCGACATCCACCCCCCGCCCGGCGAGCTCGGCCCGCGCCGCCACGATGTCGGAGACGACCAGGTGCAGCCCCTGGACGGATCCCGGGGGCATCTCCACGCCCAACCCGGTCCCCACGGTGATCGAGCACGCCGAGCCGGGCGGCGTCATCTGGACCACGCGGAACGCCTCCCCGGCGGTGTGGTCGACGTCCAGATCGAAGCCGACCTGCTCCGTGTAGAAGCGCTTGGCGCGATCCACGTCCGAGACGGGAACGATCACCAGCTCGAGCTTCCAGTCCACGATGCGACCCTCCTCCAGGCTCAGCCGTACATCAGCGATCCGGGCGTGGTGAGCACCTCGCCCGTCTCCAGCCACGTCTTCAGGCCGGAGAGGATCATCGGCCAGCCGCCGTAGAGCTCCTCGTTCGCGCCCTCGCGGAGCTGGTCGTGGGTGACGGTCAGCCGGCAGGAGTCGCCGACCGGCTCGATCTCCCAGGTGACCCGCGACGTTCCCTCGCCCTTCACGTCGTCGCTCCACAGGGCGACCATGGTCTGGACGAGCCGGCGGGGCGGGTCCACCTCGAGGTTCTCCCCCTCGCCGAGGAGCCCGGGCGCGCGCGGGTTGGAGAGCTCGAAGCGGGAGCCCGGCGTCCAGTCGGAGCTGATCCGGTTCCCGAACTGGAACTTGGCCCTGATGTCGGGGTCGGTGATCGCCTCCCACAGGCGCTCCGGCGTGGTCCGGATGTAGATCTCGAACACCTTCTCCATGGGGGCCTCCAGTCTCTCCTTGAGCCCGCTGAGCGCGGCGGCCCAGGGCTCCGCGTACTTGCTCACCCACCGGTCGTGGACGAGCCGGATCGGGACAGGGTTCAGGAAGTGGAGCTTCTCGCGGCCGCGCCGCCTGGTGACCACCAGGCCCGCCTCCTCGAGCTGGTTCAGATGCTTCATCACGCCGAAGCGCGTCATCGAGAATCGCCCCGCCAGCGCGCTCAACGTCTGCCCGTCCTCCCGGAACAGCTCGTCGAGCAGGCTCCGCCGTGTCGGATCGGCCAGGGCCCTGAACACCTCGTCCACGCGGGTGAGGATAGGTGACCTTGCGGTCACATGTCAACCGCGGGATGGCAAGCCGGGGGGCGGTCTCACCCGCCGACCGGTGTGAGCCAGCCCCTGTACCGCTCGATCCGACCGTGCGCCGCGTCGAAGAAGGCCTGCTGGATCTCCTTGGTCACCGGACCGCGTCCGTCGGAGGCGAGGGCTCGGTCGTCGACCTCCCGGAGCGGGGTCACCTCTGCCGCGGTGCCCGTGAAGAACGCCTCGTCCGCGGTGTACAGATCGAAGCGGGTCAGGTCGCGTTCCGTCACCGCGTATCCGAGGTCGCGGGCGAGCCGCATCACGGAGTCCCGGGTGATGCCGTCCAGGCACCCTGCCGAGATCGGGGGCGTGGCCAGCTCGCCGTCCCGGACCACGAACACGTTCTCGCCCGACCCGTCGGTGACGTGGCCGGTGGTGTTGAGCATGATCGCCTCGTCGTACCCGGCCTTCAGCGCCTCCATCTTGGCCAGGCCCGAGTTGATGTACTGGCCCGTGGCCTTGGCCCCGGGCGGCAGCATGTTGTGATCGTTCCGCTTCCACGACGAGATCTTCGCTCGAACCCCGGACTCGAGGGCCTCCTCGCCGAGGAACGCGCCCCACACCCAGGTGAGGACGGAGACCTCCACCGGGGCCAGAACCGGGTTCAACCCCATCTCACCGTAGCCCCGGATGGCCAGGGGGCGCAGGTAGCACGCGGAGAGGTCGTTCACCCGCACCAGGGCCCGGCACGCGTCGACCAGCTCCTCCTCCGAGTACGGGACCTCCATGTGGTAGAGGTGCGCGGAGCGCATCAGGCGCCGCACGTGCTCTCGCAGGCGGAAGATGGCGGGCCCCCGCTCCGTCGCGTAGCAACGGATGCCCTCGAACACGCCGGTGCCGTAGTGGAGCGCGTGAGTGAGCAGGTGGATCCGGGCGTCGCCCCAGTCCACCAGCTTCCCATCCATCCAGACCTTCGATGTGGGTTCGATCATCGAGTCCTCCCAGGTGCGGTCGATCCCTCCGACGTCCTCGCCCCCCGCACGGGGGAGCCCCCGCCGGGTACTCGAGCCGCGCCGGACACCGCCAGGCCGGGCAGCCACTCCGGGCGCCCCGCCTCGTACGCGGCGATGGCCTCCTCGTGGCTCAGCGTGATCGCGATCTCGTCCAGGCCCTCGAGCAGTCGACGCCGGGCCGCCGGGTCGACCTCGAAGGACGCCTCCATCCCGGCGCCCCTCACTCGCTGCGCGTGAAGATCCACGACGACCCTCGTGTCCGGGTCGGCCATCACCGCATCCAGCAGCCGGCGGACGGCTTCGGCGGGGAGCTCCACGGGGAGGAGTCCGGCCTTCAGGCAGTTCGACCGGAAGATGTCGGCGAACCGTGGGGAGATCACCGCGCGGAACCCGGCCTGCTGCAGGGCCCAGACGGCGTGCTCGCGGCTGGAGCCGCACCCGAAGTTGGGGCCGGCGATCAGGATCGGGGCGTCGCGGTGCTCGGGCCGGTTCAGGACGAAGTCGGGGTCCCGTCGCCACGCCGCGAACAGGCTCTGCTCGAACCCGGTGCGCTCCACCCGCTTGAGGTGCTCGGCGGGGACGATCTGGTCCGTGTCGACGTCGGAACGGTCGAGGGGCAGCGCGCGTCCGGCCACGCGCCGGAAGGGCTCCATCAGCCCACCTGCCCGCTCACGGCCACCCCGGCCGTGGCCGAGGGGGGGAGGTCGGCGGGAGCGGAGAGACGGCCGGCCACGGCCGTGGCCGCGGCGACGGCCGGGCTCACCAGGTGCGTCCTGCCCCCCGGTCCCTGCCGGCCCTCGAAGTTGCGGTTGGAGGTCGAGGCGCATCGTTCCCCCGGAAAGAGGCGGTCGGGGTTCATCCCCAGGCACATCGAGCAGCCGGCGCCTCGCCACTCCGCCCCGGCGCCCTCGAAGATCCTGTGGAGTCC
>JACQTL010000007.1 GCA_016210805.1 Actinomycetota bacterium
CTCGATCACCCCCACCCCCAGCCCGGCGAGCATGGCCCCCGTTACGCTCCCCATCCCGCCGATGGCCATGACGGCGAGCCCGACGAGCCCGGTGGCCCGGCCGGCGAAGGGGCTCACGCTGCCCACCCGGAGGAGCGCGAGCACCCCGGCCAGGCCGGCCACCGCCCCGGAGAACACCAGGACCGCGGTGGCCAGCCGGCGGGGGTCGACTCCGAAGAGCCGGACGCCCGCCGGGTCCTCGGCCATGGCCCGGAGCGCGGCCCCCCACCGGGTCCTCCGTATGACCAGCTGGAGCCCGGCCATCAGGGCCACGGCCACGGCCAGCATGGCCAGCTGGGCCACGGACACCACGATCCCTCCCAGCCTCACGTCCATGTACCGGACCGTGGACGGGAGGCCGACGGGGTCCGAGCCGTGCAGGGCCACCATCACGCCCTGGATGGCCAGGGCCAGCCCGATCGTGGCCACCGCCGAGGACATCGGGGATGCCCCGGGCATCGACCTGAAGCACAGGGCGTCGGTGAGGAGGCCGCCGGCGGCCCCGACGGCCAGGGCCACCAGGACGGCGACGGCGAGGGGGGCCCCGAGGAGCCTCATGGCCAGGGCCCCGCCCACCGCCGCGGCCACGAACAGCTCCCCGTGGGCCAGGGTAAGCAGCCGGGTCACCCCGAAGGCCAGGGTGTAGCCCACCGCGAGCAGCGCGTAGTGGCTGCCCAGGAGCAGCCCGTTCACGACGACCCGGACCACCGCTCAGGACCCGGCCAGGAGGCTCGCTCCCTCGCCCTCCAGAACCAGCGTGAACACCGGGCGGTCCACGTCCCCGTTCTCCAGGAAGGCCGTGGGCCCGGCCAGGCCGGGGAAGCCCGCCAGCGAGGCCAGGCCCTCCCGGATCAGCCGGCGAGCCTCCTCCGGAGGCGTGGAGCCGTCGATGCCCGCGTCCGTGGCCACCTGCGCGATCATCCGGACGATGTCGTAGTAGTTCGCGGCCTCCGGGACGGTGGGCGGCTCGGGGTCGCGGTCGGCCATCGCCGCCGAGAAGGCCTCGGCCTCGGCGCCGGCCGTGGTCGAGAAGACGCTGGGGACGACCCAGTCCTCGACCTCGGGGCCCGCGGCTTCCCGGAACGCGCTGCTGTTCTGGGCGGGGTGCCCGAGGACCGGCAGATGGGCGTCCTGCCTGTGCATCTCCCGGCAGAGGAGCCCGGCCTCGATCGGGCCGGCCATGACCAGGACCCCGTCGACGTCCATGCCCCGGATCCGCTCGACCACCGACGTGAAGTCGGTCTGGCCCCGACGGATCGTGAGCCGCTCGGCGATGGTGAGCCCCGTCTGCTCCGCCACGGCCGGGACGGCGAACTCGGCGGCGGCCACGGCGAAAGGCTCCTGCTCGTCGTAGACGAGCACGGCGTCCGAGACGCCGTAGGCGCCCTCGAAGACCGGCATCGCGGCCTGGTAGAGCTGGGTGTTCGTCGCCGTGTTCCGGAAGGCCCAGCCCTCGCCGAGGGCCGTGATCCCCTCCTTGTTGGCCGTGCCCGTGACCATGGGGACCTGCAGGCTGGCCGCCTGCGGGAAGGACACCTCGGCCTCACCCGAGGAGACCGGACCCACGATGGCCACCACGCCGTCCTGCTCGGCCAGCCGGCGCACGCCCACCACAGCCTGCTCCGGGTCGCCCGGGCTGTCGAAGACGACCACGGCGATCGGCGAGCCGTTCACCCCGCCCGAGGCGTTGATCTCCTCGACGGCCAGGTCGACGGCCAGCCGGATGTCGGAGCCGAAGCTCTTGAACGGACCGGAGAGGTCGGTGAGGAGGCCGATCTCGACCGGTGCCTCGTCGTCGGCCCCGCCGCCCCCGCCCGAACCGCAGGCCGCACCGGCCAGAACGAAGGCCCTCGCGGCGGCGAGCAGCGCGGTCCGCCCCGTCCTCATCCCTCGAGTCATCTCTTGCCTCCCATCCTCGCCGGAGCGGACGCTCCGCCCCGGACCCACCGCTCGCCCAGCGCGAGCCGATCCACCTTCCCCGAGCTGTTGTGCGGGAGCGCCTCGAGGACCTCGACCCCGGCCGGGACCATGGCCAGCGGGAGCCGCCCGGCCAGGTAGCTGCGGAGGGCCGTCCCCGGGACCCCCTCCCCCCTGGCCAGGACCACGAAGGCCCCGATCACGGTGCCCCACACCTCGTCCGGGACGGCCACGGCGACGGCCTCGGCGACGGCGGGGTGGCCGAGGAGGGCGGCCTCCACGTCGCCCAGCTCGATGCGGATCCCCCGGCTCTTCACCTGCTGGTCCAGCCGTCCCGCGAACTCCAGGGCCCCGTCGTCCCGCCGGCGGACCAGGTCCCCGGTCCGGCACAGGACGTCTGGAAGCTCCGGGGCCAGGGGGTTGGGTACCAGCGTCGAGGCCGTTCGGACGGGGTCCCTCCAGTAGCCCTTCATCAGCATGGCCCCGCGCACGTGGAGCTCTCCCAGCTCCCCGGGGCCGGCCTCGGACCCGTCCTCGCGGAGCACGATGGCGTCGGCGCCGTCGAACGGGAGCCCCAGGGGGATCCGCTCCCCCTCCTCGGGGACCCCCTCCACGAGGTGGGCGGTCCGCCCGAGGGTCTCGGTCCCTCCGTACATGTGCCAGAGCTCGGCCCGGGGCAGGAGCCGGCGGAGGGCGGACAGGTCCCGGGCCGGGAGGACCTCCCCACCGAACCAGACCTGCCGGATCCCGGGGAGCGGGTCCGGCGGGAGGCCGGCCTGGAGGACGAGGCGGAGGGCCGAGGGGACGGTCGTCCAGATGCTGACCCCCCCGCCGGCCAGGGCCCGGGCCATGGTCGGGCCCAGGAACGTGTCCTCCTCCGGCACCAGGACGACGGAGGCCCCCTCGGCCGCGGCATGGAACAGGTCCACCATCGACATCGAGAAGTGGAGCGGCGTGGCGCCCGAGAGCCTGTCCTCGGGTCCCACCCCGCTCCGGGCGGCGAGGGCGCGGGCGAAGGCCACGACGGCCCGGTGGGAGATCATCACGCCCTTGGGGACGCCGGTGGACCCCGAGGTGTAGACGATCAGCGCCAGGTCCTCGTCGGTGAGGCGGAGGTCCGGCCCGGTCCCCCCCCTCGCGGCGTCTGCGAACCGCACCCAGGGCGAGGAGACGTCCGGGACCTCGTCACCGTCGTCGGCCACCACGACGATCCGCGGACGGGCCGAGCGGGCCGCCCGGAGCAGGGGCGCTCCCGCGAAGGGGGTGGTGACCAGGGCGGACAGGTCGCAGTCGTCCGCGATGGCGGCGGCCCGGGCCGAGGGAGCCATGGGGTCGATCGGGACGTAGGCCGCCCCCGCGGCCAGGGCCCCGTGGACGGCGACCAGCATCTCGATCCCCCTGGGGAGGTGGATCCCCACCCGGTCGCCCCGGCGCACGCCGGCGTCGGCCAGGGTGGCGGCCAGGGCGCCGGCCCGGTCGGCCAGCTCGCCGTAGGAGAGGCCCTCCCCCCGGAACATGGCCGCCTCGGCTCCGGGGTCGGCCCACGCGGCCCGCCGGGCCAGATCGTGCAGGAGCGATGGGGGAACGGCGTGGGAGCGCCGCAACCGCTCCCCGGCGACCGGGGCCCTCATCTTTTGACCAGCTTCCGGTCCACCAGGGCCTCGATCCGCGAGACCGTCGAGAAGTGCTCGGCCCGGAGGTCGTCGTCGTCGAACTCCAGGCCGTACTCCTGCTCCAGGAAATCGATCAGCTGCATCAGGCCCAAGGAGTCCAGGTAGCTCCCCAGGAGCGGGGTCTCGTCCTCCCAGCGGAGGGGGTCGCCCTCCGCCTCCCCCCGGATCTCGGTCTCCACGAACTGGCGCACCCGCCGGCCGACCTCCTTCATCCGCCCGTTCCTCCTCGGTGTGGACTCTCGTTGAGCGTCTAAATCAACGTAGAGTAAATAACTCCATGTTGTCGATGCAAGGCACCTTCGTGGGAGTCACGCTGGCCGGGAGGAGGCGTGCGAGGCAGGGACGAAGGTCCCGGTCCGGGCTGGGACCCCCGGACCGGGTCGGGAGGATCGTCGGCCGCTACCCGCCTCCCGGATCGCCCCGCTCACGGCGGATCTTCAGGCCGACGAGCCTGAGGAGCTCGGGTATCCCCCGCACGGCCTTCCGGTCGTACTCCTTCACCTTCTCGGGGAGCTCCGCCCAGGGCACCAGGTCCGGGTGGGTCCTGCGGGCCTCGTCCCTCTTCTCTCCCCACCTCCACCCGTCCATCAGGCGCTCGACGTTCCACCGGCCGTGCTCCATCTCCGCGAGCCTCTCGACCTCCCGGAAGTCGAAGTCGAAGAGCTCGACGGGACGGTCGGTTGAGTCCGTCACCGTGTAGCCCGCCTCGCGGAGCTTCTCGTAGATGTGGTCGGCCTGGAGCCGGCTCGACTCCTTGAACACGTCCTGGAGGTCGGGCCAGGGCCTGAGGGGAGCCGCCGAGGTGGCGGTCCGGTGCCGCTCGTGGATCTCCCGGGCCAGGGTGTCGCGGACGTCCGCCGGCAGCTCGGGGGCCCTGGGGCCGATGAAGAGCCGGACCGTCTGGGGATCCTCGGGCAGCGGCACCAGGTTCCTGGAGCCCAGCCAGGCCTCGTCGGCGAGCAGCCCGGAGGCCGCCCTCCCGGACTCCTCGATCACGCCGACGGACGCCCCCAGGGCGAGCGCGATCCGGTACTCGATCCCCGCGATGTCCCCGCCGTCGATGCCGAGGACCTTCACGTCCCTGGGATCGACCCCCGAGGCGACCAGGTCGATCCAGCCCTGGAGAGGCTCGAGCGGGCTGAAGGCGTCCCCATCGGTCTTGCGGATCTCCGAGTACCGGGGGTCCACGGTGGCGTCCGCCGCCGGAGGGGTTGGGTGGTAGGCGATGGCCCGGACGACGTCCCCGTACCTCTCGGCGACCTCCCCGATCAGGCCGCTCACCCCCTGCTCGGTCCCCCCGCACACGATGGTTCCCCGGAACCCCCGGAACGCCTCCAGCACGATGTCCCGGTAGCCGGCCATCCGCTCCTCGACCACGGGATGGGTCCCCCCGACCACGATCACGACCGGCCCCTCGACCTTCGGGTGCGGGGAGGCCAGCTCCCGGACACGGGCCCGGGCCCGGGCGGACGGGAACTTGGCGACCGCGCCCAGCACGAGCATGCGGAGCGCCCAGTCGTGGCCCCTCAGCTCGTGGCGGAGGCTCGAGAGGCTCTCCAGGGAGGTCAGGGCCCCCTCGATCATGAAGGCCGCCGTGCTGGACTGGACCCCCTTGGCGAGCGCCCGGAGGCTCCGTTCCGGCTCGCCGAGGAGCAGGCTCAGCTTCCCGATCCCGAAGTGGGCCCACGGGAGGTTGATCTTCACCTCGGCCTGCGCCTCGCACCGCTCGATCGCCGCCTCGAGCACGGGCCGGACCGAGGCCACGATCGAGGTGCCGCCGCTTCGGAGGATCTCGTATTCCAGGAAGTGCCCCAGCGGGTAGTAGTCCGTGGGGTCGGTGTCGAACGCCCTCCGGTAGAACTCGCGCGCCCTGGCCTCGTCGACCCCTCTCCAGGTGCCGGCGTACGAGGTCAGGGCGTCCGTGTCCCGGGGCGCCGCGTCGATCGCCGCCCGCAGGTAGCCCTGTCCCTCCCGGTAGCCCCTCCCCCGGCGGTTGCTCCGGTTCAGCTTGCAGCGCACCACCCCGAGGTCCCGGAGGACCGGCTCGGGCACCGAATCGAGGCCTCGCCTCCGGACCTGCTCGGACAGGACCCGATCCGCCCTCTCCCAGTCCTCCAGCAGGATGGCCAGCTTGGCGATCCGCCAGGCCAGCTCCGGGTTGTCGGGGTCCGCCGCCAGGACCATCTCGAGGGCCTCGATCTCGCCGGGGATCTCCTCGGCGCTCAGGTAGGAGCCGTACCGGGACCCGTACACCCGGATGGCCTCCTCGAAGCGGGAGAAGGCCTGGTCGACGGTCTCCAGCTGGGCCGCGATGACGGCCAGCTGGCGCTGCCACCGGTCCGGCAGCTCGAAGGCGCCCTTGTAGCTGAGGTCGTGCCCGAA
>JACQTL010000079.1 GCA_016210805.1 Actinomycetota bacterium
CGCCAGGGCGATCGAGCGGGCTCGGGAGCGGATCGTCCCCGAGGCGCGCCGGGCCAAGGGCAAGGCCAAGGCGAAGAAGGCCACCACGAGGAAGGCCGCCACCGCGTAGCCGACGGCGGACCACGCGTCAACCGGGACCCCGGCCTCGTGCCGGGGTCCTTCTTCTTTCCCCGGGGCGACAGGGAGGGCTTCACCCGCCCCGAGCGAGACTGGTCGAGGATCGTCCCCTCTTCCCACAAGGAGTCGTCGACCGACCGAATCCCTGTGTCAGTGCCGGCGTGTAGCCTTGAAGCGATTCCCCACGGACGGCCACGAGGAGGTGGCGGGTGGACGGCGCGGCTTCCGACACCATCGGGGATCTCCCCGAGGTGGTGCGACGTGAACTGCTTCGCGTCCTCACGCCGCCGTCCCACGTCCGGGCCGACGTGATCCGCCCAGTTCCACGAGCGGGGTGAGGACGGGATGGTGGAGGTCCTCTCCGAGCTCGAGGCGGACGAGCTGCTCCAGTTTCGGGTCATCTCGCTGCTGCGTAAAGCCGTGGGCCGCGAATGAGAAGTTCGAACCGCCACAGGGCGAACCTCCAGGCGGTCATGGACTTTCGCGATGCCTTCTCGGCCCACCTGAGGCTGCTCAAGCAAGAGGCAACCGAATCCCGTGCTACCGGATGGGTGCCGAAGGAGGATCGTGAATCGGAAGTGGCTGCCTCTCGTGCTGCGGTCGCCCGTCTATCGGGTACGGCTGCAGTCGCGGCGGAGAGCGCGCCGGGAAGGTTCAGATTCGCCCCGCGAGGAATCGGAGGGCCCCAGCAGGAGATTCACCCCATCAGAAACTGGTTTCTATCTCTGGAGCTCCCCGGGGTGCTAACTATCCAGAACGTGCTGGACTACTGTGAATCGACTATCGGGGTACTTGAGGAGCGAATCGCACAAGCCGAGCGGGAGGAACACTCACTCGCCGGGAGAATCGCCCGTTTCGTGGCCTTCCCTGGAGAAGTCCGACGGCTAGCTGGGGCGAAGAGCCGGGCTGGGCAGGCAGCGGCCTTCAGTTTGGGCCTTTTCATTCAGGCCGTGGCTGTCGGAGTGGTGACGACACTCCTCGTTACGGGAATTGTGGCGCTAATTCGTCATCTGGTCTGAGGATTCCTCTCCTTTCTTTCCGGGCTACTCGCATCCCCAACCGTCACCGTCCCGGTCGAGGTCGTAGGGGTCTGAACCGGTGACCCTCACCCGGCCGGTGTACTCCGGACCGTCGCCCGAGCCGCCCAGGCAGTCGTAGTCCGAGGCGGGCGAGAGGCAGGGGTCGTACCCCTCGGTGCAGGGCGGGGTGCGGGCTACCGTGACGACGATCGTGGCTCCGGGCTTGACCCGACCCGAGCGGGACTGGTCGAGGACCGTCCCCTCCTCCCACGAGGAGTCGTTGACCCGGCGGACCCGCAGGTGGATCCCCAGCCGCCTGGCCTCGCGCCGCGCGTCAGAGACGTGGTCGAACACGAAGGACGGAACCCAGACGCGCGGAGGCGCCGCGACCGTGGTGGGGGGGTTGGTGGTCGTCTCCCGGTCCGCCACGGGCTGCGTCGGAGGGGTAGTCGTCTCGGTCCCCCCGTTTCCTCCGGTGGAACAGCCCGACAGGGCGAGGGCGATCCCCACAACCATCCCCATGACGCGGCGACGCATGTCGAGCCCATCATCACGGTCTGACGTCTGGGCAGTCCAGGGTTCATGTGTCAGTAGCGGGCTGTACGCTTGGGCGCCACCTTCCCCACGGAAGCAACGCAGAGGCGGCGAGACGCGGAGCAAGCCGGTTCTGGACGCGGTGTCACGAGCAAGGGGGAAACGAGTGGAGTACGACCTGCAACACGGCGAGCTTGAGATCATCGTAGAGGCGCTTCGAATCCAGCGGGAGAGGTGGCAGGACGTCGTCATGAGGAAGGCGGTGAACGACCCGAGTGTGAGCGAAATCGACCTGCGCTGGGCCAGTGAGGTTCTACGCCGCCACGAGGAGCTCCTCAAGCGGCTGCCAAGCCACGGGCTG
The DNA here is from genome assembly GCA_016210805.1 of Actinomycetota bacterium. Classification (GTDB taxonomy): domain Bacteria; phylum Actinomycetota; class UBA4738; order UBA4738; genus JACQTL01. Next base: position 2,032 of record JACQTL010000079.1, read on the forward strand.
AGCACCTAGCGCCTAGGGCTTCTCATCCCTATTACATTGGGGGTCGAATCGCTGGGAGAGCATCACCTACGACGGCCCCGAGCCGTAGCCCGGCCGGCCGGCGCCGGTCAGGCCCGCTCGGCGGCCAGGAACGCCGCCGTGCGCTGGACCAGGTCGGGGATGTTCCTGATCAGGGCGAAGGGGTCCGGGAACATCACGAGCTCGCCGCGGGGGAGGGTGGCGGCGAGCTCCCGGGCGACCTCGGCGGCGTGCACGGGGTCGCCCTCCTGGCCGATGACCAGGACCGGGGCCGGGACCCTGGTGATCGGCTCGGGGTCCCTGACCGGGGGGTCGTCGATGCACTCCCTGATGGCGTGGGGGATGCCGTCCGGGTTCATTCGGAGGATGGCCTGGCGCCTGATCTCCGCCGCGGCGGGGAAGGCGTCGAAGGAGCCCAGGGCCGTCTCCTCGGCCACGAGCGCCTCGGCCACCTCCTCGAGGGGCCTCTCCTCCAGGAGGTCGGCCAGCTTGAGGAACCGGGCCCTCTCCCCGGACGATCTCTCCAGCCGGGCGGGGAGCAGCACGGCCACCCGCTCGAACCTGGCCGGGTCTCGGCTCAGGAGCCGGAGGGTGGCCCCTCCGCCCAGGGATATGCCGGCCACGCCCGTGGCCCCGAACGCCCGGGCCACCGCGTCCACGTCGCCCGCGAAGTGGTCCATCGAGTAGTGGCCCGGCGGGGGCCGTTCGCTCTCGCCGTGACCCCGGAAGTCGAACAGGACCTTGGTCCCCGGCAGGTAGGGGGCGAAGATCGAGATGTCCCCGCGGCTCCCCGAGAGGCCGTGGGCGAGTACGGTGACCGGGTCCCCCTCGCCGATCACCTCCACGAACAGGCGCGCGCCGTCCGAGACGACATCCGGCACTGCCTGCAGTCTATCCACCGCTCGGGTCGCCTTTGCCGCCTCTCCCGGGCGGGAATACGCTTGCCGCACTGGCAACCTGGCCATGGAACGGGAGGTATCGAGATGGGGCCCGAGGACGTCAAGAAGGTGGGCGTGATCGGCTGCGGGATCATGGGGTCCGGCATCGTCGAGGTGGTGGCCCGGAGCGGAGGCGACGTCGTCTACGTGGAGGTGGACGATGAGCGCGTGGCCCGGGGCCGGGGACGGGTCGAGCGCTCTACGGCCACGGCGCTCGAGCGGGGCAAGCTCTCCGAGGACGACCGGGACACCCTCCTCGGTCGGGTGTCCGGGACCACCGACATCGCCGAGGTGGCCGATGCCGACCTCGTGATAGAGGCGGCCACCGAGGACCTCGGCATCAAGCTGGAGATCTTCCGTCGACTTGACGAGATAACCCGGCCCGAGGTCGTGCTGGCCACCAACACCTCCTCGCTCCCGGTCGCCGAGCTGGCCGCGGCCACCAAGCGCCCCGACAAGGTGGTGGGGATGCACTTCTTCAACCCGCCCCCGATCATGAAGCTCCTCGAGCTGATCAGGGCCATCACGACCTCGGAGGAGACCCTGGAGCTGGCCAGGGGCTACGGGGAGCGGCTCGGGAAGACCACCGTCCTGTCCAAGGACCGGGCCGGGTTCATCGTGAACTTCCTGCTGATCCCGTACCTGAACAGCGCGGTCGAGATGCTGGAGGACGGCGTGGCCACGAAGGAGGACATCGACACGGCGGTCCAGCTGGGGCTGGGCCACCCCATGGGGCCGCTCACCCTCCTGGACCTGATCGGGCTGGACACGGCCGTGCACGTGTCCAACGTCCTCTACGACGAGTTCAAGGACCCGATCTACTCGGCCCCCACGCTGCTCAAGCGGATGGTCTCCGCCGGGTACCTGGGCCGGAAGTCGGGGCGGGGGTTCTACGACTACTCCAAGGGCGAGGGGAGCTAGGCGGCCCGGCCGAGGCCGCCGCTCCGGAGGTTCACCGGGCATGCCCAGGGCCATCGACCTGCACGTCCATCTCCCCACGGACGAGTGGCTGGGGAACGCGATCGGCCCTCACCTGGAGGCCACCGAGGCGTACTTCCGGGCCCGGGTCCCCAGGAGGACGATCGACCAGGTGGCCGAGGAGTACCGGGAGCGCGATCTCCTCGGGGTGGTGCTCGACTGGGACGACCGGTCGGTGACCGGCCGGCCGTGGCTCGGGAACGAGTGGCTGGCCGGGCTGGCCGAGCGGTACCCGGGCACCCTGATGGGCTTCGGGAGCGTCGACCCCCACGACGAGGGAGCGCTCGACGAGATGCGCCGGGCTGCCGGGCTCGGCCTGAAGGGGCTGAAGTTCCACCCCACGATGCAGCGGTTCGACCCGGGGGACGAGCGGTTCTACCCGTTGTGGGGCCGGGCCGAGGAGCTCGGCCTGATCTGCCTGTTCCACACCGGGACCTGCGGGATCGCCGCGGGGACGCCGGGAGCGGGGGGCACGAAGATTCGCTACTCGCACCCCGGGTTCCTGGACGGCGTGGGGGCGGACTTCCCGGGGCTCACGCTCGTGGCCGCGCACTTCGGTTGGCCGTGGTTCCAGGAGTGCCTGGCCATCGCCCTGCACAAGTCGAACGTGTGGATCGAGCTGTCCGGGTGGGCCCCCCGGTACCTCCCGCCGGAGGTGGTCAGGGAGGCCGGCCGGCGCCTGTCCGAGCGGACGCTCTTCGGGAGCGACTACCCGTTCATCTCGCTGGACCGGTGGTTCGCGGAGTTCGACGAACTGCCCATCTCCCCGGAGGCCAGGGAGCGGATCCTGCTCGGGAACGCGACGGGCCTGCTCGGGCTCTGACCCGGCCGGGACGGGGATGGCCCGTCCACGCGGCGGCGGTCAGTCAAGGATGAACCACCCTCCGGGTCCGATCGCGAAGGCCAGGACGATGAGGAGGATTCCGGCGAGCACGGCTCCTCGGAACAGCATCCCCAGTCCCCAGATCCCGATGATCACCGCGATGATCCAGAGCACGAACCCGGCCCCGCCTCGCACGGCGAGCGGGGCCAGCTCGGTGAAGGCTCCCAGCATGTTCGGATCCCTCCTTCCAACTGGCCCGCCCTTCATTCCCAGGCGAGCGAGCGATCGAAACCCGGAGTGAGCTCAGCGGGCCCGGCGCCGGGCCCGTCCGCGGAGGTACCCGGCCATCTTCGCCGCGTCGATGAGGGCGAGGACGGCCGGCGTCACGGCCCCGACCACAAGCGGGTTCCGCCCGTCCCGCCGCGCTCGGGCCACGGCCCGGCGGACTGGCCGCGACGCGCGAGCGGCGGCCGCGGCCAGGGTGACGAGGACAGCTCCCCGGCGGCCGGAGGACAGGGCCAGCGCCGCCGCCCCGTAGGCGGCGAAACGGATCGCGTGCCTGGCGGCGTGCATCCCGGCCACGGCGTCGCCCTCCGCGTACCGGACGTACTGGCGCCAGGTCTCGCCGAGGGTGGCCCGGATCGGCCAGCCCACCAGGGCGTCGGAGGCGAGGTCCATGCGAACCCCCAGCCGCCGCCACTGGAGGTCGAGGTACATGTCCTCGCCGACGTCCAGCCACTCGGGGTACCCGCCGCCGGCCAGGAAGGCGCCCCGCCGGAAGGCCACCGAGCGGGCTGACGGCAAGAAGGCCCCCTCCCGGAGCTCGTCGCGATCGGGGAGCACCGACGCCGCCGCGATCTGGAGCACCGAGTCCCCGAGCGGATGGTAGAAGCCCATGGCCACGTCGGCTCCCCGCTCGATCGGGGCGAGCAGCCGCTCCAGCCAGTCCGGCGCCGGGACGCAGTCGGCGTCAGTCACCGCGATCACGTCGTGGGTGGCCGCGGCCACGGCGACGTTCCGCCCCCGGGCGATGTTGGCCCCCGGCTCCTCGACCAGCACGATGCCCGGCGAGCCGCGGAGGGCGTCCAGCGTGCCGTCGGTCGAGCCGCCGTCCACCACGACGATCTCGTCGGGAGCCCGGGTCTGGGCCCCCAGGGCGTCGAGGAACGCGCCGACCCGCTCGCCGGCGTCGAGCACGGTGGCCACCACCGAGACCTTCACGCCGCCCTCACTTGGCCCCCAGCACCCGGTCGTAGACCGCGAGGGTGAGGCGGGCGGTCTCGTCCCACGAGTACCGCTCCGCCCGGGCCCGGCCCGCGGCGGCCAGCCGCCCGGCCAGGGCCTCGTCGCCGAGGACCCGCTGGATCGCCGCGGCGATCTCGGCCACGCGGTGGGGGTCCACGGCGATCGCCGCGTCCCCGGCCACCTCGGGGAGGGAGGAGGCGGAGGACGTCACCGTGGGGACCCCCCTGGCCATGGCCTCCAGCACCGGCAGGCCGAACCCCTCGTACAGGGATGGATAGGCGAACGCCGAGGCCCCCCGGTACATCGCGTCGAGCTCCGACGTCTCGAGCGGCCCGGTCAGCACGACCTCGCCGGGGCCGGCCAGGGCGATCTCGCGGAGGAGGGGCCGGTAACCCCAGCCCAGGGGGCCGGCGAGGACCAGCGCGTGGGGGATGCCCGACGCGGCGGCCCGCCGGTAAGCCCGAACCAGGGCGACCAGGTTCTTCCGGGGCTCCAGGGTCCCCACCGAAAGGACGTAGGGCCGGGGGATCCTCAGGCGGGTGAGGACGCGCTCAGGGTCGACGGCCCCCTGCTCCAGGGAGGCGGCCAGGGGGACGACGTGCACCCGGGCGGGATCGATCCTCGTCCTGGTGACGAGGTCCTCGGCCGTGTTCCGCGATGGCGTGATCACGGCGTCGGCTCGGCGGACGGCCGCCCGGAGCCCCAGGCGGAACACCTGTCGCCACCGGGTCGAGAACGAGGCCGGAACGACCTCGAAGGCCAGGTCGTGGACCGTGACCACCAGCCGCTGGGAGCCCGCCGTGGGGGGAACGGCCGCCGGGGACGGGGCGTGAAGGACCTCGAGCACTCGGAGGGCGGCCGGCAGGGCGGGCCGGGCCGCGAGGTCCCACCGCGGGTACAGGGTGCGGATGGTCCCCGCGACCTCCACGGTGCGATACCCCCGCATCCAGGCCTCCGGGTGTACTGCCCCGCCGCCGAACCGGGCGTGGAACAGGACGATGTCGAGCGAGGGGTCCCGGACGGACAGGGCCGGGACCAGCTCGCGCACGTAGGTCCCGATCCCTCCGGGGGCGGGGGAGAAGAGCTGGTCCACGAGGAAGCCGACCGAGGTCACCTGGACGCCTCCACGCACCGCACGCCGGCCGGCCCCACCGTGGCGGCGTGCTCGGTGCCCGGCTCGAGGTCCAGGCGGTCGCCGGCCGCGAGCTCGACGTCGCCGTCCGGGGTGTGGAACGTGATCGACCCCTCCAGGCAGAACAGCACCTTGTGGTAGCCGTGCGAGTGCCGCCCATAGGTGTCGCCGGGAGCGTTCCCCCAGTCCCGGGGAGGGGAGCACCCCTCGGCCCTGAACGCGGCCAGCGCCTCGTCCCGGCTGTCCACGGCCCCCTCTCGCCTGGCCCATCCCATGGCAGGAGAGAGCCTAGCGTCGCCCGCCCGCCGCGACCTTCAGCTCGACGTACCCGGCGGCGCCCCGTGGACCGTGAAGCCGACGGCCCGTGCAGCGATGGCCAGCTCATCGTCGTGGGTGGCGAGCGACAGGCCCTCGAACTCGTTCCGCGCGACCAGGGCGCTGGCGAGGTGGATGGCGTCCAGCGACCCGAGCATCGTGGGGAACGGCTCGGCCGCTCGCTCCAGGACCCTGGGCACGACCGGAACGAGGCTGAAGCCCTCGATCGCCTCCAGGATCGATCCTCGCCGCTCCGCGATCACCTGGTCGGCCAGCCCGAGCCGGAGCCGGGCCCGGTCGATCGTCCGCAGGCATTCCGGACGGATCAGCTCGCTCGAGACCGCGTTGGTGATCCTCCCCCACACCCTGAGGCGCCGAGGCTCTCCCAGGACGACCCGGAGCAGGACCGAGGAGTCCACGTACACGTTCAACGCCGCTGGCGTTCCTCCAGCAGGAGCTCCGTGGAGCTCACTCCCCACCCAGCCGGCCGGTAACGACGCCGGCGGATCGAGGAGAAGGGACGCACGGGCGGGACCGTCCTGACCTGGGCGCGTTCCCCCACCGGAACGATCCGAGCGATCGGCCGATCCCGATCGGTCACCTCGACCTCGGCCCCCCGCTCGACGGCACGGAGGTGCCTCGAGAGCTGGTCCTTCAGCTCCGCGATCTTCACACGCTTCATGGCCACATCTAGCCATGAAGGGAAGCCGAACGTCAATGACCGACCGGACCCCACGGTCGGCTTCCATTCCGCGTTGCGGGGTGCGAACCTCGGGGCGTGCTCGTTCGTCTAC
>JACQTL010000080.1 GCA_016210805.1 Actinomycetota bacterium
GTGGTCTGCGACCAGCTCGTGGACCGGACCCGAGGCCGGGCCGACACGTTCTACGACGGGCCGGTGACCACCCACATCTCGTTCGCGGACCCCTACTGCCCGACGATGCGCGAGGTGGCGGTGGCGGAGGCCCGGGCCCTCGACATCCCGGTCCACGAGCGGGGGACGGTCGTGGTCATCCAGGGCCCGCGGTTCTCCACCCGCTCCGAGTCGGCCTGGTTCTCGGCGCAGGGCTGGGAGGTCATCAACATGACCCAGTACCCGGAGGCCGTCCTGGCCCGTGAGCTCGAGCTCTGCTTCGTGAACATCTCCCTGGTCACCGACTACGACGTCGGGGCCGGTGACGTGGCGCCGGTCACCCACGAGGAGGTCGTACGGGTCTTCGAGGAGAACAACGAGCGGCTCCGGTCGCTGCTGTTCCGCCTGATCCCCGCCCTGCCCGAGGAACGCGACTGCCCATGCGCTACCGCCCTGGAGGGCGCCCGGTTCGAGGTGTGACCAGGGCCACTATCATCTGGTGATGGCCGACCCTCTCCTCGTCTCGATCGACCTGCGGTTCGTCACCACCCAGGATCCCGAGCAGCTGTCCGAGCGCGTCCGTGAGGCCGTTCGGATGGTGGTCGGCTCCGGCGCCCTGGAGGAGTTCCGGTGGAGGAGCCACCCCCTCGGTCCCGAGCGGCGGCCCGAGAAGGGCCAGCGCGGGGTGTGACCGCGGTCACTGACCGGGGAGATCGGACCGGCTAGGGTAGGTAGCTCTCCCCCTCGTGGCCGGACCGGCCGCGCCGACCGATCGCCCTCGCGATCCCTCGCCGGCCGGCAGCTGGGGAGGGAGACGGGGTTGCGTAGGTGGTCGCGGGGGTCTCGCCTGTTCCTCGCGCTGGCGGTGATCGCCGGCGGGGGGGCGTTCGTCGTGGTGAGGGGCTACGCGGAACGGGTGGAAGCCCTCGCGCCGGCCCTCGGGGAGCCGGTCCCCGTGGTCGTGGCCGGGGAGGAGCTCGTCCGGGGAACGGTCCTTGAGCCCGGGATGCTCAGGGTCGTCGCCATCCCGTCGCGGTTCGCGCCGCCCGGCGCGTTCGGGTCGAGCGACGAGGTGGCGGGGCGGACCCTGCTCACCGACGTCGCCGCCGGCGAGGCGGTGACGGGCACGCGGGTCGGGCCGGCCGGCGGCGGGCCGATCGCCTCCCTGGTGCCGGAGGGCCTCCGGGCCGTGGTGATGGACGCCGGCCTGCCTGCCGGGACGGTCCGGCCGGGCGACCGGGTCGACGTGCTGGCCACCTTCGGCGGTGGCCGTCCGTACACGACGACCGTGGCGCGCGGCGTCGAGGTGCTCCTGGTCCTGGGCGGCGCCGGAAGTGGGGCCGGGGGGTCAGCCCAGGGCGCCGCCTCGGGCGGAGGCCCCGCGGTCGGTTCCGGGTCCCCGGGGCACCTGGTGCTCCTGGTCAGCGCCGATCAGGCCGAGCGCCTGGCCCATGCCATGGCCTTCGCCCGGCTCGTCGTGTCGGTGGTCGGCACGCCCGCATCCACGGAGCCCGGGGACCCCTCGGAACCGGCAGGGGCAGCTTGAACGGCCGTGGTGGGCCGGTTTGAGCGACAGCCGGGGCCCGCTGCGCACTCGCGACCGTCTTGTCACTCGAACTTCTCCACACCCGGTGGATGGTCGCGCTGACCTCGGGTTCTTCGGAGGTGTACATGTGGACAGGATGTGGAAAGATTCGAACACGTGTTTGATTCCCCCGGGGTCATCGGCCATCCTGTCAGTGGTGGACGAAGACGGCCGGGGAAGGGGGCGTCATGCCTGGGGATGAAACCCGAGAGCTTCTCTCCGACGAAGAGCTCCGTGCGCAACTGCTGGCCGATCCCGATGCACGGAGGCGGGCGGACGAGCTGCTGGAACGGGCGAAGAAGGGAAACGCGGCTGGGCCTGGAATGACGGAGGACGAACTGCTAGACCTGCTCCGTGACGATCGAGAGTAGCGCTCCGTGGGAACTCGACCAGGGATCCATCACACGCGCCATCGCGGAATGGCGGCGGCGCGATAACCCCGATCGGGACCTTCGACTTCAGGTCGGCGATTGGATCCTGGACCGACTGCGTGGCGACCCGCTCGGGACCGGAGAGGTCGAGCGCGCGGAGAACGGTGGTCAGGTTCGCTGGGCTCGCGCTGGAGCCGATACGGATGTCGGAGTGCTCTTCGTCGTGGACGCGAACAAGAGGAGGGTATCCGTCGCGCTGATCAAGACGGGAGTGCTGCCCTCGTCCCCGTAGGACGCTCTCCTGGCCGCACCCTCGGACCCGCGCGATGGAGGAAGGCGCCCGCATCTGGTGCTTGGAGGAGATCGCCCACTCCTCCGTTCAGGTCTGGCTGGCACCCAGGATGGCTCGTAGCCAAGGCCTCCGGTGGGGGGGTGGTCGCCCCGTAGACTGGCGCCCTCATGCTTCGAGCCCTCGTCCTGGGAGCCGTCCAGGGCCTGACCGAGTTCATCCCGATCTCGTCGTCCGGACACCTCGTGCTGGTCCCGTTCGTTCTCGGATGGGGGGATTCGGTGGGGCAGGACGTCGCCTTCGACGTGGCGGTCCACCTCGGCACCCTGCTCGCCGTCCTGGTCTACTTCCGGGCGGACCTGTGGTCGATCCTGCGCGGCCTGGTCCGGGTGGCCGGCGGAAGGGGAGGCGACGAGGACCGGACCGCCGCCCGGCTGGCCGCGATGCTCGCGGTGGGGTCGATCCCGGCCGCCGTGGTGGGCATCACGCTCGAGGGACCCCTGAGCGAGGTCTTCGAGCACCCGCCGGCGGTGGCCGGGCTTCTGGTCGGGACCGCGGCCCTCCTCCTGCTCGGCGACCGGCTCCACCGGCGCAAGCCGCACGGCCGGCGGGAGGTGTCGGAGGTCGGGTGGTCGGACGCGCTGGTGATCGGCGCGCTCCAGGCACTGTCCATCCTTCCCGGGATATCCCGGTCGGGCGCGACCATCGTGGCCGGCATCGCCAGGGGGCTCACCCGGGAAGCGGCGGCGCGGTTCTCCTTCCTCCTCGGCCTCCCGGCCATCGCCGGCGCGGCGGTCGTCCTGCTGCCCGACCTGCACAGGGGGATACCGCTGGCCTGGGTGGTCTGGGCGGCCCTGGTGGCCGCGGCCACGGGCCTGGCCGCGATCGCCTTCCTCCTCCGGTACCTCCGGACCAGGCCCCTTTTCCCCTTCGCCTACTACTGCCTGGTCGCAGCCTCGGTGGGCTTCGGCTCCTGGCTGGTCACGCGGTAGCTACGTGCCCGCCAAGGTCATCTCCCCGATCAGGACCGTGGGGGACCCCGCCCCGCCGAAGAACCGGAGGTCGGAGCCGAGGGCCGAGATGGCCTTCAGCATCTCCGGGAGCGTGCTGGCGATGGTCATCTCCCGGAGCGGCTCGGTGAGCTCTCCGCCCTCGATCCGCAGCCCGGTGGCTCCGACGGAGAACTCCCCGGAGATCGAGCTCGCCCCCGAGTGCACCCCACTGACCTCCTGGACGTACACCCCGCCGTCGGCCCGGTGGAGGATGCCGGACGGGTCGATCCCGTCCGGGGCGTCCAGGTAGAGGTTCGTCGTGCCCACCCCGGGGGGCGACCGGTAGCCGGCCCGCCCGGCGTTCCCGGTGGACCTCGTCCCGGCGCCCGCCCGACGCGCGGTGTACGTGTTGTGGAGGAACCCCAGCAGCACGCCCCCGTCCATCAGCACGGTTCGGGAGGAGGGCACCCCCTCGTCGTCGAAGGGCGAGGCCCCGGGGCCATCCACCAGCCGCCCGTCGTCGACCAGGACCACCCCCGGAGCGGCGACCGTCTCCCCCACCGAGTCGGCGAACAGGGACCGGCCCTTCTGGACGGATTCGGCCGAGAGGGCCCCGGCCAGGACCCCCAGGAAGGCCACGGCCACGTGCGGGTCCAGGACGACCGGCCCGCGGGCCGATGCGGGCTTCGAGGCCCCCAGCAGGCGGGAGCCCCGCAGGGCGGCCTCGGCGGCGCAGGCCTCCCGGTCGAGGTCGTCCAGCTCGTGGCCGAGACGGAACGCGTAGCCCGTCTGAGTCTCGTCCCCCTCCACGGCCAGGGCCGTCACCGCGCACCAGCAGTCGGTGCGCTCGTACTCCCCCACGGTGCCCGTCGTGGAGGCCACGGCGACCCGCGACACCGCGTCGCCGTACATCGCGTCCTCGACCTGGCCGACCCGGGGATCGGAGGCCACCGTGGCCCGCTCCAGCTCGAGGGCCGTGGCCACCTTCGGCTCCGGATCGAGCGCGGCCTGGGAGCTGCGGTAGAGCTCCGGGATGGGCTCGGCCGCCTGGGCCTCCGGCAGCGCGTTGTGCTCGTCGGGGGTGGCGAACGCGGCCATCTCCCGGGCCCGGGCCACCAGGCCGGCCACCTCGCCGGGCTCGGGGTCGGCTGCGTACGCGTACCCGAGGCGCCCGCCGGCGATGAGCCGCACGCCCACCCCCCTCGTCTCCGCCCGGGAGAGCTGCTGGACCTCGCCGCCCCGGACCTTCACGTGCATCCTGCGGGCGTGCGACGCGTAGGCTTCCACGGCCTCGCCGTCCCGGGCCGCCCCCAGGGCCTCGCGGCAGAGGTCGGGGAGGTCCGCGGCCATCATCAGCCCGTCCCCCCCACCGTCATCTGGGCGATGCGGAGCGTCGGGCTGCCGTTGCCGACGGGCACGCCCTGCCCGTCCTTCCCGCAGATGCCGTAGAACACCTCGAAGTCGTCGGCCACCGCGTCGATGTCGGCCAGGATCCGGATCCCGTTGCCGACCAGGTTGGCCCCCCGGACCGGGCGGGAGACCCGGCCGTCCTCGATCA
>JACQTL010000089.1 GCA_016210805.1 Actinomycetota bacterium
GTCTCAGGCTCGTCGGCGTCGGCGGGCTTCGCGCCGGCATCCTCCGCGACCACGGGCTCATCGGAGACTGCCGCCGGCGCCGTCTCGGGCTCTTCGGCCTCGAGCACCTCTTTCACGTCCGTGATGAGAGCGCCGGTGGAGGCGGCACCGGCACCCGCCGTCACGTGGGCGAGCGCCCGGGCCCGAGCCCGCTCGGTCTCCTGCTCGGCCAGTGGGATCTCGTCGCCGTGGTAGACCCAGACCTTCACCCCGATCTGCCCGAATGTGGTCTTGGCTTCGGCCGTGCCGAAGTCGATCTTCGCGCGCAGCGTGTGCAGCGGCACGCGGCCCTCCCGGTACCACTCGCGCCGAGACATCTCTGTACCGCCGAGCCGGCCGCCGCACTGCACACGGACCCCGAGCGCGCCTGATCGCATGGCGGTCTGCACCGCCCGGCGCATGGCCCGTCGAAACGCCACCCGTCCCACCAGCTGCTCGGCCACGCCCTGCGCGAGCAGCGTGGCATCGGTCTCCGGCCGAAACTCGCTGGCGGCGGAGTTCATGTCCTCCACCTTCACGTCGACCCGCTTCTTGGTGAGCCGCTCGATGTCCTTGCGGATACGGTCCACCTCCGCACCCTTGCGCCCGATCACGATGCCGGGTCGTGCGGTGCGGATGAAGACCCAGATCTGGTCGCCCTTGCGCTCGATGTCGATGCTCGAGATGCCGGCACGCGACAGCCGCCGGCGGATGTGACGGCGGATCCAGATGTCCTCGTGCAGAGAGTCGGCATAGTCCTTGCCGGCGTACCAGTTGGACTTCCAGGGATAGATGACCCCCAGCCGGAACCCGTACGGGTTGACCTTATGACCCACTCTCGACCTCTTCCCTTGTTCGGACGACCAGCGTGATGTGCGCCGTGCGCTTGCGGATCCGGGCGGCTCGCCCGTAGGCCCGGGGCCGGAACCGGCGGAGGGTCGGCCCCTCGTCCACCCAGGCCCCGGACACGACCAGGTTGTCGGCGATCACGCCCGGCGTCTGCTCGGCGTTGGCCACCGCGGAGTCCAGGACCTTCGACACCGTCCGGGACGCCCCGAGCGGCGAGAACCTCAGGATCCGCCGGGCCTCGGGGACGTGCTGCCCGCGGACGAGCTCGACCGCCCGCCGCGCCTTCTGAGGCGAGAGCCTCAAGAACCGCGCTGTGGCCTTCGCTTCCATCCCTGTTCCCTACTTCAGCGAGGTGCTGCGTTCCGTGTGGTGGCCGTGGGTCCGGAAGGTCCGGGTCGGCGCGAACTCGCCGAGCTTGTGACCGACCATGGCCTCCGAGATGAACACCGGCACGTGCTTGCGGCCGTCGTGGACGGCGATCGTGTGGCCCACCATGTCGGGCACGATCGTCGAGCGCCGGGACCACGTGCGGATCACCCGCTTGTCGCCACGGCTGTTCATGTCCTCGACCTTGGCCATGAGGTGCTCGTCGATGAACGGCCCCTTCTTGATCGACCTTGGCATCTAGCGGTCCACCTACCCTCTGCCCTTCCCGCGGCGGCGGACGATGAACCTGTCCGACGCCTTGCCCTTCTTCCTGGTCCGGCCCTCCTTCTTGCCCCACGGCGAAGTGGGGTGGCGGCCGCCGGAAGACTTGCCCTCGCCGCCACCCAGCGGGTGGTCGACGGGGTTCATGGCCACGCCCCGGACGGAGGGGCGCTTGCCCTTCCACCGGTTGCGGCCGGCCTTGCCCAGGGACACCAGCTCGTGCTCGGCGTTGCCCACGACGCCGACGGTGGCCTTGCACTGGGCGTCGACCAGGCGCATCTCCCCCGAGGGGAGCCGCAGCGTGGCGAACCGGCCCTCCTTGGCCACCAGCTGCACCGAGGTCCCCGCCGAGCGGGCCATCCTGGCCCCCGCCCCCGGCTTGAGCTCCACCCCGTGGATCACCGTTCCCACGGGGATGTTCCGGAGCGGGAGGGCGTTCCCGGCCCTGATGTCGGCCGCCGGGCCGGACATCAGCCGGTCGCCCACCCCGACCCCCTCGGGGGCCAGGATGTAGCGCTTCTCTCCGTCCACGTAGTGCAGGAGGGCGATCCGCGCGCTCCGGTTGGGGTCGTACTCGATGTGGGCCACCTTGGCCGGCACGCCGTCCTTCTCCCGCCGGAAGTCCACGACGCGGTACCGGCGCTTGGTCCCGCCCCCCTGGTGCCGCGTGGTGATCCGCCCGTGGGCGTTCCGGCCGGCCTTCTTGCGGCCCTTGGCCACCAGCGACTTCTCCGGGCGGTCCCGGGTGATCTCGTCGAACCCGGACACGCTGGCGCCGCGGCGTCCCGGCGTGGTCGGCTTGTACTTGCGCACCGTCATCGCTACGTCCCCGACTCGAAGATCTCGATCTTGTCGCCCTCGGCCAGCGACACCACGGCACGCTTCTGGTCGGGGCGCTTGCCCATCGTCCACCGCTGCCGCTTGACCTTGCCCTTGCGCTTCATGGTGTTGACCGAGGTGACCCGGACGTTCCAGATGGCCTGCACGGCCTCCTTGATCTCGGTCTTGTTGGCCCGGGGGTCCACCAGGAACGTGTAGCGGTTCTCCTCGAGGCCCGCGTAGGACTTCTCGGAGACCACCGGGCGGATGATCACGTCGCGGGGCGACTTCACTCCGCCACCTCCGGCACCTCCGGCTCATCGGCCGGGGCCGAGCCCCCGCCCTCGTCCGTCCCGGTCCCCTCCAGCGCCTCCAGGGCCGCCCTGGTGAACAGGATCCGGTCGGCCCGGAGCACGTCGTACACCGAGAGGCTCCCAGAGAACGTGATCTTCACGGTCGGGAGGTTCCGGAACGAGAGCTCGACGTTCCCGTCCTCGGTCGGCTCCGGGAGGACCAGGAGCACGCGCCCCTCGAGCTCCAGGGAGCCGAGCACGGCGGCGGCCTCCCTGGTCCGGGGCTTCTCACCGAAGGACAGCTCGTCCACGACGGCCAGCTTCCCGGAGGACAGGGCGTCGGAGAGCGCGGAGCGGAGCGCCCCCCGCTTCATCTTCTTGTTCACGCGCATCTCGTAGCTCCGGGGCTTGGGGCCGTGGGCCACGCCGCCTCCCATCCACTGCGGTGAGCGGATGGAGCCGTGCCGGGCCCGTCCGGTGCCCTTCTGCCGCCAGGGCTTGCGGCCCCCGCCGGCCACCTCCGCCCGGGTCTTGGTGGAGTGGGTCCCGGCCCTGGCCGCGGCCAGCCCAGCCACCACGACCTGGTGCATGAGGGGCCCGTTCACGGGAGCCTCGAAGAGCTCGGCCGGGAGGTCGCGGGACCCCACCACCTTCCCGGCCGCGTTCCGGACCTCGACGGAGGCCATCACGCCCCCCTCCAGGCTGCGGCCGGCGCCTTGATGCTCGACTTGACCATGACCAGCCCGCCGTTCGGGCCGGGAACGGCGCCCCTCAGGAGCAGGAGGTTCCGCTCGGGGTCTGCCCTGACCACCTCGAGGTTCAGCACGGTGACCCGCTCGTTGCCCATCTGCCCGGCCATCCTGGTCCCCTTGAAGACGCGCGACGGCGTGGCGCAGGCCCCGATGGCCCCCGGCGACCGGTGCTTGCGCTCGGTGCCGTGGCTGGCCCCGAGCCCGGAGAAGCCGTGGCGCTTCATCGTGCCGGCGAAGCCCTTCCCCTTGGAGACGCCGACCACGTCGGTGCGCTCCCCCGGCGAGAAGATGTCGGCTCGGATCTCCTGGCCGGGCACGTAGCTCGCGGCGTCGTCGGTGCGGAGCTCGACCACGTAGCGGCCCGGCTTCCCGCCGTGGGCCTCGAAGTGGCCCTGCATCGGCTTGGTCAGGCCCCCGTTCGAGCGGGGCTCGGCGAAGGCGAGCTGGACGGCCTCGTAGCCGTCCTTCTCGCGCGTGCGGACCTGCGCGACGAAGCAGGGGCCGGCCTGTATCACCGTGACCGGGATGGCCCGCGTGTCGTCGAAGATCTGGGTCATGCCCAGCTTCGTCCCGAGGATCCCCTTGATCTCCGCCATCTCGTCCCTAGAGCTTGATCTCGATGTCGACCCCGGCCGACAGGTTCAGGCGCTGGAGCTCCTGCACCGTCTTCGGCGTGGCGTCGATGATGTCGATGAGCCGCTTGTGCGTGAGCATCTGGAAGTGCTCGCGCGAGTCCTTGTCCTTGTGGGGCGAGCGGATCAC